>JAUZOB010000076.1 GCA_030706665.1 Bacteroidota bacterium | reverse complement strand
CTTTTAATTTCGGCTTTTGAAAGACGAGTAGTGTCCATATCAAAAGCAGATTTTACATACCAACTGCTAATTAGTTCATCAATTTTCTGACTGAAAGGGTCCTCTATTGGTTCAATCTGGAATTTTTTAGTAAAAGTATTTGATGATATTGCAGTTTCAGTGCGTTTCTTTTTAACGCTGGTTACGTGATGAGTCGTAACATGTTTTTGGCTACGGCTATGCCGCCCCTTTCCGAATGCATTAACCGAAACCATAAAGGCAAGGGTTAATACCACAAAAAGGTATGTCCATTGTTTCATGAGCATACGATTTTAGAATCCAATCTTACATTGCAGTCCGATAAACGGTTTGTCATTGCCTGTTGGCATTGACATTGGTTCAAAGTTAAAAGTTAACTTGTCACTAATGTCAAAATCGATGAGATGGGCATCAACATTGGCATCAATAAGTTGCAAAGCATACCAGACTGCAGATAGAATAACCGATAAATCCCTGTTTCTTCGGTAATAATCTTTACCGAGTTCGAAGCGATTCTTCAAAAATGCGATATTATTGGGATCATCGAAATTAAAGTTCGGATTTACTTTCCGAACGAGCTCCTTGTAGTACTCGGTGCTTGTGTCATCGTCAATAAGGTCTCCATAAGCATGTTTGTATTTATGGAACCAGCCATTATTCCAGTTGAAAAAATAGCCTAACGTGATAAACCCACCATAAACGATGGGGACCTTCCAGTACTTTCGGTTGTAGATCTGTCCTAAGCCCGGGCATAGTGCAGACATTCTCAGTGCTTTACGCGGTGAATGCTCCTGCTTGCTTACGGCAAGACTGTCAGTCGGGATAGTATTGTCTTGAGCATAAACAATATTACTCCCGAGGCAGACGCTTAGAACGAGTATAAACTTAATAAAAAATTTCAATTTGCTGAACTTTTTGTTTAAGATTTTAATTTGTCAAGAATACCAATGATCTTTTCCAACTCATGAGTCGACTTGAAAGGGATTACAATTTTACCTTTGCCTTTTTCATTTATTTTAAAATCGATCTTTGATTGGAAGAATCTACTTAAATGAGTTTTCAACTCATGATATTCTTCAGGAAATGTAGTATTTGCGTTCTCTTCATCTACAGATTCAGCCGGTTGTTCATTATTGAGGTTGCGAACGATTTCCTCGACCTTGCGGACGGAGAAATCATATTTAATGATTTGTTGGAAGATCATAGTTTGGGTATCCTGATCTTCAATATTAATTAAAGCTCTGGCGTGTCCCATTGAAATTTCTCTATCCCGGATTCCTTTTTGAATCGGAGCAGGGAGTCTTAAAAGACGAAGATAATTGGTAACTGTCGATCTTTTCTTGCCAACCCGATCGCCAAGATTCTCTTGGGTTAATTTACATTCATCAATTAACCGCTGATAACTTAATGCAATCTCTATTGCATCGAGGTCTTCGCGTTGAATGTTTTCGATGAGGGCCATTTCCAACATCCCATCATCATCTGCCTCGCGCACATATGCAGGGATACTGGTAAGTCCGGCTAGCTTAGAAGCTCTGAAACGACGTTCTCCCGCAATAATCTGATAGTGACTATCGTTAAACTTTCTTAAGGTAATAGGCTGAATAATTCCAAATTCTTTAATAGAATTAGAAAGTTCCTGCAAGGCTTCATCATCGAATCTGGTTCTAGGTTGATATGGGTTAGCCTCAATCTTATAAATCTCGATTTCGTTGACTGAGGGTGCAGAGGAAGCAGATTCCATTATTTTATCTGCGTCATCAATTAATGCACCTAATCCTCTTCCTAAAGCGTTTCGTTTAGCCATATCTAAGAAAAATTACCCGAATAATTATGCTTTTACTTTTTGTTCTTCTTTCAATTGATGCTTATTGTTCTTCTTTAAGACTTCACGAGCGAGGTTTAGATAATTTACCGCACCTTTTGAACTTGCATCGTAAAGAAGTACCGGCTTCCCGTAACTGGGAGCTTCACTCAATCGAATATTCCGCTGAATAATGGTATCGAATACCATTTCCTGAAAATGTCGGTGGACCTCATCATAAACCTGATTCGAAAGGTTAAGACGTGCATCATACATAGTAAGAAGGAAACCTTCAATCTCTAGTTCCGGATTCAGACGATTCTGTATGATCTTGATTGTATTCAGAAGTTTTCCAAGGCCTTCAAGAGCGAAATATTCACATTGGACCGGAATAACTACTGAATCTGCTGCTGTAAGAGCATTAACGGTAATCAATCCTAAAGAAGGAGAACAATCGATCAGAATGAAATCATATTCGTCCCGGATTTGTTCAAGTACTGTTTTAAGCACTTTTTCTCTGTTAGGAAGATTCAGCATCTCTATTTCCGCACCAACAAGGTCAATATGCGAAGGAATAATGCTGAGTCGATCAACGTCAGTCTCTACAATAATCTCTCTGGGGTCCATGTTCTCAACCACGCAGTCATAGATGCTACTCTTTACTGTCCGTATGTCAAGCCCCACTCCTGACGTAGCGTTGGCCTGTGGATCGGCATCAATGAGGAGCACCTTTTGTTCGAGTACAGCAAGGCTAGCTGCCAGATTAATAGCTGTTGTGGTCTTACCGACTCCTCCTTTCTGATTGGCTAAAGCAATGATTTTACCCATTATATAGTCTAGCTTATATTTTTAATAAACAGAGCACAAATTTAATACTTATTCGAAAACTTAAAGATATGCAAGTCAAAATAATAACAAACTTTAACAAAGGCTTTAATGGAAGCGCCTGATAGTCAGTCGTTAAACAGGATAAATGGGAGTATCATTTAATATTTGTTTTTTATTGACTGGGGAAATGCCGATTGATTCACACACGAGTCCTTCGGCGAGGTTTGAAATAATGGAAATAGGGATGAATTTTCAATTCTTAATAATTGCAGAAGCCAAATTACATCGGATCGACATCTGCCATAATTATCAACGAACTGTATTCTGATAATTCTTTGAGTTGTGCAATTTTCTCATTGATGACTCTCTTTATTTGAGATGGCGGAACCTGTCTTTCTGTCTTCAGCCAGATCATTTTTTGATAATATCCCTGCATTCTGCTGATAACAGGATCTTCCGGGCCGAGAACACGTTGCCCGAATACAGTGCGTAAATCTGCTGCGAATTGTTTTGCTGCCCGTTCCACTTTCTTTTGGTCCCGATGGCGAAGGTTAAATACGATCATTCGGAAAAATGGAGGATAGCGGAATAGTTTGCGTTCTTCAATTTGAGCTTTAAACATTCCCTGATAGTCGTTGTTCAGAACAAAATTCAGAACCGGGTGATCGGGAGATGCTGTTTGTATGATTACTTTTCCTTGTCCGTGTTTCCTCCCGGCACGGCCGCTTACCTGAGCAATAAGTTGAAAACTTCTTTCTGCTGCTCTGAAGTCAGGAAAGTTAAGCATGTTGTCAGCATTTAGAATTCCAACTAAACTTACATTTTCAAAGTCAAGCCCTTTGGTAATCATTTGGGTGCCGACAAGAATATCTATTTTGTGTTGTTCAAAGTCTGCGATAATATTTTCGAATGCTCTTTTAGTCCGTGTTGTATCCAGATCCATTCTGCTAACACGTGCATCGGGGAACAAGATCTTGATTTCTTCTTCAATCTTCTCAGTTCCAAACCCGATTGTTTGTAGCGTATCGGAATGGCAATGCCCACATTTTTGTGGAATTCGTTCAGAATAGCCACAATAATGGCAGTTTAGGCTTCCGGAATGTTTGTGATAAGTAAGGCTGACATCACAATGTCGGCATTTTGGGATCCAACCGCAGTTTTTACACTGCAAAAAGGGGGCAAATCCCCGTCGATTTTGAAAAAGAATTATCTGTTCGTTTTTATTTAAGGCAGTTTGGATTCCTTCAAATAATGCCGGGGTGAAATGAGATTTCATTTGTTTGCGTTTGTACGCGTCACGAGTATCAACAATAACTGTTGCCGGAAGTTCAATCTCCCTATATCGTGTCTTCAGTTCTACCATGCCATACTTTCCGGTGAGTGCGTTATAATAGCTCTCAATAGCAGGTGTCGCAGTCCCCAGCAGTGTTTTAGCATTGCTCAGATGAGCCAGGAGGATTGCAGCATCGCGCGCGTGATAGCGTGGAGCAGGATCAAATTGTTTATAGGAGTTCTCATGTTCTTCATCAACGATAATCAGCCCGAGATTGCTAAATGGAAGAAATACCGCAGAGCGAGCTCCCAGAATAAGTTGATAGGAATTCTTATCTCCGTGGGCGAATGACAATACCCGGTTCCATGTTTCCACTCTTTCGTTGTCGTTGAACTTAGAATGATAGATTCCTGTCAGATCTCCAAAGACCGTCTGTAATCTTGTCGTAATTTGAGTTGTAAGTCCGATTTCCGGAAGGAGATAAAGGACTTGATAACCTTTATTGATGTATTCTTTGATCAAGTGTATATAAATCTCGGTTTTCCCACTTGACGTAACTCCATGTAAGAGAACAACCGGGTGCTTGTCAAAAAGGGCTTTGGTATCGTAGAAAGCTTTTTGCTGAGCGGAACTCAGAGGTTTTAATTCATTAAGGTTTCCATTGTATGGGCCAATTCGGTTGACATTTTTCTCAAATTGAGTTAAGATTCCTTTTTTTATAAGGCCGGTTAACGCACCTTGCGCACCCTTTATTTTTACTAGCAGATCGTGACGGGGAAGTTCTTTGATCGGATTAGCAGAGAAGAACTGTGTAAGATGTAAGAATTCCATTAACGTCTCTTCCTGCTTCTTTGCTTTTTTCAGATGGTTAAATGTATTTCTCAATTTCTCCTCAGAGCAATATTCGTCAGCAAGAGAAATGAAAAATTGACTTTTAGGTTTGTAATCGGAACTTATCTTCTCTTCAATGACTACAATCCCCTGACTGATGAGAGACTTAATATGTTTTAATGCACCTCCTGTCCCCATGATCGCATTCAGCTCTTCAACAGTCGATGCTTTCTGATCGAGTAATAAATTGTAGATGAGTTCTTCTTTTTCAGGAAGAGGGGCTGGTATCGGAGCTTCTTCATTTAGGAAAAGACGTGATTGGCTCTCGAGCTTTAATCCGGAAGGGAGGGCCGCTTTAAATACTTCTCCTTCGGTACACATGTAATAGTTGGCCATCCATTCCCAGAATGTAAATTGATGGGGAAGGATAACCGGAGTGTCATCAAGAACAGCTTCTATGCATTTAGGTTCAAAGTCAGTCGGTTTTTGATCATGAATATTCCGGATCAATGCAGAATAGAATTTTTTCTTTCCGAATTGAACGACGACCCTTTTCCCCGGACACACACTCTCTTGAAATTCTTCAGGAATTTCATAGGTGAAGTTTCCAAGAGGGAGAGGCAGAATTACATCAGCGTATAAGTTCTTGTTCATAGAGCATAAAAAAAGCTGTTTCCGGGATTCCGAAAACAGCTCCTAAATTATAGAGAAGAATAGTGTTTACCAAATATTGAGAATACGCTGAATCTTCACGAGGTTCTCATCAATCGGGCGATGTGCTTTTACTGTCTTGTTGAATGGAACATGAACGATTTTGTCGTTTTGAAATCCGATCATAACACTTTTCTGATCATCCAGTAGAGCTTCAACAGCAGCTACTCCCATTTGGGTCGCAGCAATACGATCTTTTGCAGATGGTGTTCCACCACGTTGCATATGCCCCAGAATGGAAAATCTTACATCAAGATCAGGGTGTTCTTTTGTTACTTTTTCAGCAAGTTTAATTGCACCGCCGGCTTTATCTCCTTCAGCTACGATAATAATACCGCTGGTTTTCTTCTTTTGGTATCCTTTGGTGAGGAAATTTTTTAGATCTTCAGCACCAGAAGCATCTTCAGGAATAATAATTACTTCAGCACCACAGGCAATTCCACTGCTTAATGCAAGCAAACCTGCTTCGCGTCCCATTACTTCTACAAAAAAGATTCTACCATGAGAACTGGCAGTGTCTTTTATTTTGTCAACAGCATTGATTACTGTGTTCACCGCTGTATCGTACCCGATGGTGTAATCAGTACCGTACATATCGTTATCGATGGTTCCGGGTATCCCTACAATCGGAATGTCATACTCTTTTGAAAAAATTGAAGCTCCGGTAAAAGAACCATCGCCACCGATTACAACAAGTGCATCAACTTCATGAGCCTTTAAATTATCGTAAGCCGTTTTTCTTCCTTCAGGAGTTCTGAATTCCTGACTCCTGGCAGTCTTTAGAATAGTACCCCCCTGTTGAAGAATACCACTGACATCAGCTGAATGGAGAGGGATGATATCTCCGTTAATCATACCCTGATAGCCATATCGGATTCCGACAACTTCCAGTTCGTTTGCAATAGCAGCACGTGTGACAGCACGAATTGCTGCATTCATTCCCGGAGCATCTCCTCCTGATGTAAATACCCCTATTTTCTTGATTTTACTTGTTGTTTGAGTCATTGAAGATTCTTCCATTGTTAGATTAAAATGGTTTTGTGCAAATATATACAACGTAAGTTAATGAAAACTTGTGAATAATTTATATCACTAAGATATCAGAATTATTTCATATTTGAAATATGTTCTATTTCTGCAGCAATACTCTCCATTAACCAATGAGGGGTAGACGTAGCGCCACATATTCCTACTGACTCTATATTGTCAAACCAATGACGATCTAATTCTTCCGGCTCGGATACCATATATGTATTGGGATTCTGCTTTTTACAAACTTCATAAAGCAGTTTCCCGTTTGAACTCTTTCTTCCACTTACGAAAATGACAACTTCAAATTGTTTGGCAAATTCACGAACCTGCGGAACGCGATTTGCAACCTGACGGCAGATCGTGTCATTGATCTTAACTTGTAAAGGGTTTGATGTTTGCTCCATGATTTTAGATGCGACTTGTTCAAACCCTTCAATTGATTTGGTCGTTTGAGAAAATAGACGAATCGGCTGTTCAAAATTTAAGGTGTCCAAATCATCCAGTGATTCAATGATCAATGCATCTCCGTTGATTTGACCATTTAATCCATTGACTTCAGCATGTCCCTTTTTACCATAAATAACAATCAAACCACCTTTCGGTTTGATTTCATCATAACTTTTCCGGATCCTTTTTTGAAGCTGTAAAACAACAGGGCAGGTTGCATCGATCAGTTCAATATTATTCTCCCGGGCATGGTCGTAAACACGGGGAGGTTCTCCATGTGCCCTGATTAATACTTTGCAATTTGAAAGTTGAAAATATTGATCATGGGTAATGGTTTCAAGTCCGGCTTTTCTAAGTCGGTCAACCTCCATGTTATTGTGCACGATATCGCCCAGACAATAAAGTTTATCTTCTTTTGTCAGCGCTTCTTCTGCCATTCGTATGGCATTGATCACACCAAAACAGAATCCTGATTTTTTATCAATGACAATTTTCATTCTCTAATGCTTTATTTACCCGATCAATCACCCATTGAAGCTGTTCTTCATGAGTAAGGTGGCTGTTGTCAAGGATTAGAGCATCATCTGCTCTTCTTAAAGGGCTTTCTTCACGGGTTTGATCAATATGGTCGCGCATCTCAATATTCGAAATAATTTCATCGAGTGATACTTCCTGACCTTTGCCCATTAGCTCGTCATAACGTCTTTGTGCCCTTACTCTTGGCGATGCAGTCATGAAAATCTTAAGTTCTGCGTTAGGAAAGACAACAGTGCCAATATCACGCCCGTCCATCACAATCCCCTTTTTACTTCCCATCTCCTGTTGAAGTCTTACCATTTTCTTACGAACCTCACCGATGGTGCTTACCTGACTGACATTTTCAGATACAGGAAGCTGACGAATTTCTTCTTCTACATTCTCTCCATTCAGAATAGTCTCGCTTCGTTGAAGTTCTGCGTTGAATCTGAATTCAATATGAATATCATCTAATCGATTGATCAATTCATCTTCGCGTACCTTTTGATTCTCAATGAGCTCATTTCTGAGACAAAATAAGGTAATGGCACGGTACATTGCCCCCGTATCAATATAGTTATATCCTAAGATGCGGGCAACTTGTTTTGCTACAGTGCTTTTACCACAAGAAGAAAAGCCATCGATGGCTATGATGATTTGTTTCGATTGCATACGATATAAAGGTTTTTGCACAAAGATAGTTCAAAAAAGGATGAACGAAAGGCATTTTTATTTGTGTTGACATCCGGCTCCGCTAGAAAAAAAGGATGAGACAGAAAATATATTTAACTGTTTTTGAGATGATAAAAGGCAGAATCAAAGCTTATTCTGAACGTTGAAACATTCTTCATATTCTAGTGTGGAATTAGAATCTAACCATTGACAGCGAAAGGTCGTGTTTTACTTTTCAATCATCGATGTGATATTTTATGCTATCTGTTCAATGGTTTCTTGATTTGACTTTAATTGAGATAAAAATAAGCCTCCGATTACGACACTTATTCCGATCAGTTTTCTGAGGTTTAGCTCTTCTTCAAGAATAAAAAATGCAAAAATAGCGGTAAAGACCGGAATGGTATTGGTAAATATATTGGCTTTATTGATTCCCAGATGCCTGATTGCATAAGTGTAGAGAATAAAAGCAAGAGATGAGGCAAAGACTGCAAGTTTAAAAATGGCCCACATCGCATTTCCGTTAAAAGGAGTATGCATGAAATCATTCACGTCAAATATCAGCCAGAAAGGAAGGAAGTAAAATATGCCGATAAAATTCTGATACGCAATAACGGTTAAAGGATTGTATTGATAGGACGCCTTTTTTAGTACTGCACTATAGCCAATTGCAGAAAGAACGGCAAGAAACATCAACATGAAGCCAGCTGTTGAGATTTGTAGCGAGAAGTCTTTATTCAGAACAACAATTCCTACTCCTAAGAATGAAACCAGAAGTCCGATAAAATTACGGATACTTAGTTTTTCCCGATATAGATACCACGCTGTAATGGGAGTAAACAGCGGGATTGTTGAAACGATGACAGATCCCAAAGTTGAAGATACATATTGCATTCCGAAGCTTTCGCCCATAAAGTAGAGAAATGGCTCGAAAAAGGCGAGAAGCATCAGGTTTAAGAATCCTTTCCGATCGGGTTTGTCAAGCTTTTTACAAATTATTCCGAAGGCAAAAAGTAATACGGATGAGATGATTAAACGGAACAGTACTGTTGTTATCGGTTTATAGCTGACATAAACAACTTTTACCCATACAAACGAAAAGCTCCAACAGACCATCGAAAAGATAACTGCCAGGTATATCCTTCCTCTTTTAGTAATATACATAGACCTTCAAAAAATTATCCCTAAAAATACAAAAAATGCCACTTGGCTGGAAATAAAGAAGAAGGCTGTCGGATAATTACTCACGACAGCCTCTGTGATTGCTTTTTCTCATCTATTGCAACTGACATGCAATTGATTTGTAACGCAAAAATAATTTGTTTTTCCGAAATATGATTAAAAATTGAATCTGAAAGTAAGTGCGATATCTTGAGGAACGACTTCAAAGTTATGCTCTCCTCCAAAATCGAAGAACGGCTTAATTTCAAGTCCTACCGAAAGGGGGATCTCATTGATATTGTATTCAAGCCCTACCAATCCGTCAAGTCCTGCGACTCCGGCAGATTTGTGTTCTGTATAAACTCCGTCAGGGTAATAATATAGAGAGGTAACATCCCATTGGGTATATCCAAGATGAGCACCAAATCCATATATCAAAGAAAATTCCTGAGGGAGTCCGAATATCCCTTTTTGATTAAATTCGCGCAGAGCTGTTAATTGAAGTCCATTGTCTCTTGATGACAAAAGAGCACTGTACGAATTTTCGGAGTTAACATTGTAGCGGTAAAATATTCCTGATGAATATCCCACCCGAACCCCAACACTATGATCATAAGTCTGAGCTTTTAATCCGAATGCGCTTAAGCTAAGGATTGAGAGTAGTAAGAAACATTTTTTCATCTCTTATTTAATTTATTGTTGTTGTCATTTATTTGTAAGCATCTTTATTCTGAATATATCGATTTCCCGATAATTCTCGAAAACGTTGTTGATTGGAGTGTTGTGATGCATCCTGGATTTTCAGATATTACACTCTTTCGTTTTGAGAAGCATTTTATGAGAAGAATACAAAAACGAGGCCAAAATAATTAGCCGATTGACAAAAGCGTAGAAATAATGAAACTCATCATTGGTAGAACGCGTTAAGATGTAGGTAATTAGTTGATTGAATTTTATGAAATATTTACCGGAACAGGCTTATTTATTCTTTGTAAAAATGAATTTAGTTGATGAAATCTGAATTGTCGGGCATCTCCGGATTGTAAATATGCTATTTTTGAAAAAATCAAATCATCAAACATGACAAATCGAAGAACTTTTCTCAAACATGCAGGCATTGCCGGTATCGGGATTGCGGCTATGCCATCGTGGGCATCTGGTATAACTATTGATAAAGAATATATTACGCATCGTCCTCCTGTGGATCAGCGTAAATTTGTGAGTAAAGCTGTTGATGCTAAAATCGAATCCGTTAAGAAAACAATTAAGGATAAAGAATTAGCATGGATGTTTGAAAACTGTTTCCCGAATACCCTTGACACTACGGTTCGGTTTTCAGAGAAAAACGGCAAACCTGATACGTTTGTTATTACAGGAGATATTGATGCAATGTGGCTGCGGGATTCAACTGCACAGGTATGGCCTTATTTGCCATTGATAAACAAGGACCCTGAGTTGAAAAAACTTATTCAGGGAGTCATTAATCGACAGAAATGGTGCATTCAGATTGATCCTTATGCGAATGCGTTTAATGAAGGACCTGGGAATTCAGATTGGAAAAGTGATATTACGGCTATGAAGGATGAACTTCATGAGCGCAAATGGGAGATTGATTCACTCTGTTATCCGATCCGTCTGGCTTATCATTACTGGAAGATGACCGGTGACAGCTCATGCTTTGATGCCGAGTGGATGAAAGCGATGAAGTTGATTGTGAAAACATTCCGTGAACAACAACGGAAAAAGGATCGCGGCCCTTATTCTTTTATGCGTACAACAACTGTTTCGACCGATACGGTTCCGGGCGGAGGTTGGGGAAACCCGGTTAAACCTGTAGGGTTAATCTGTTCTGCATTCCGTCCTTCTGACGATTCAACGATCTTCCTTTTCCTGATCCCATCGAATTATTTTGCATTGGCATCCCTTCGGCAATTATCAGAAATGAGCTCTAAGATTTTTAGCGATCATGAGTTTGCTGCGGAATGCGACTCTTTTGCAAAAGAGGTGGAACAAGCTTTGAAAAAATATGCCGTGCACACTCATCCTATATTTGGAGAAATTCTGGCATACGAAGTTGACGGTTTTGGAAATCAGATCTGTATGGATGATGCAAACATTCCAAGCTTGTTAGCTTTGC
Source organism: Bacteroidota bacterium (assembly GCA_030706665.1). Classification (GTDB taxonomy): domain Bacteria; phylum Bacteroidota; class Bacteroidia; order Bacteroidales; family Prolixibacteraceae; genus JAUZOB01. The sequence goes on along the minus strand of JAUZOB010000076.1, from coordinate 281 downwards.
CTTATCTGGGGGCAATGAAAACAACTGACCCGTTATATCAGCGAACCCGTAAATTTGTATTGAGTCAGCATAATCCATATTTCTTCAAGGGAAAATATGGTGAAGGAGTCGGGGGGCCTCATATTGGAATGGATTATATTTGGCCTATGTCGGTAACTTCGCGTATTATTACCAGTACTGATGAAGCTGAAATGGCGAATTGTCTGCGCATTTTAAAACGGACTCATGCCGATACCGGATTTATGCATGAGAGCTTTTTCAAAGATGATCCCAATAAGTTT
>JAUZOB010000075.1 GCA_030706665.1 Bacteroidota bacterium | reverse complement strand
TGTGAAATGTCTCATATGATGATTTTTTATTCTGTTATTCGTTTATTTTTTAAATAATTAGCACCCGATGGGTTGGTTGGCTTCGGGACTAGTTATAGGCTAAAAGCATCTGTTTTGTTACAGGTCTGCATGATTTAATGCTCCCCGGACGGAAAGAATTGAATTCTGCTAACTTGGTCTGATTTGTCCGTTGCCAGTGACAATCCATTTATAGCTGGTCAGCTCTTCAAGTCCCATTGGGCCCCGGGCATGGAGCTTTTGTGTACTGATGCCGATTTCCGCACCGAGACCGAATTGTGCCCCGTCGGTAAAGGCCGTTGAGGTATTGGCATATACGGCAGCTGCATCAATCACAGATAAGAACTTCTGAACTTTGGCGTCATCAGTGGCAATAATTGCTTCGCTGTGATGTGAACTGTATTGGTCGATGTGCTCCAGCGCTTCTTCAAAAGAACTTACCGTTCGGATTGCCATCTTGTAGGACAGAAATTCGGTTCCGAAATGCTCTTCGGTTGCATGACGTAGAAGCTCGTTGGGATAATGTCCTTCGAGTGCGACATATGCTTTTTCGTCAGCAAAGATCTCTACCTGATGTTCCTGCATCTTTTCGCAGAGGAAAGGCAGATCGGCGATACGATCCTGATGGATAATCAGGCAGTCGAGCGCATTGCAGACACTGACCCTGCGGGTTTTTGCATTGGTTATAATTGCCTGGCCGATGGTCGCATCCCCTGACGCATCGAAATAGGTATGGCAGATGCCGGCTCCTGTTTCAATGACCGGGATTTTTGCATTTTCCCGGACGAAATTGATGAGGGCCTGGCTGCCTCTCGGAATCAACAGGTCAACATAGTCGCGTGCATTCAGAAGTTCTGCCGTTGTCTGGCGGTCTGAAGGAAGCAGGGTGATCAGGTTCGGATCCAGTCCTTCTTCCGAAAGAACATTCCGGATGATCTTCGCGATCGACTCGTTGGAATATTCTGCATCGCTTCCTCCTTTCAATACACAGGCATTTCCTGATTTAAGGCAAAGCGAGAATACGTCGAAGGTGACGTTCGGCCTTGCTTCGTATATAATTCCGATGACTCCGAACGGGACGGATACCTTGCGGATCAGCAATCCGTTGGGACGTTGCGTCTCTTGTAAAATATGCCCCAGAGGAGAGGGGAGAGAGGCCACGTTTTTCATGTCGGAAGCAATTCCGGCAATACGGTCAGCCGTTAGTTTTAACCGATCGTATTTGGGATCTTCGGGCGACATGCGTGCCAGGTCTTTCTCGTTCTCTTTTAAGATGTAAGGCGTTTCACGAATGGCTGCATCGGCTATTTTGTGCAATACTTTATTGATTGTCTCCGAACTGTAGACAATTATATTCTTTGAAGCTTTGCGTGCGTTTGTTAAAAGGAGCTGAAGTTTTTGATCCATAATTTTGTGGCTGTTTAAGGGTTAAAACAGATAGAGATAATCATAATGAACCAGAGGTTTGCGTGCATGGCTCCCGATTAGCAGTATCGCTTTTTTAGAGTCATACTGGGCTTTCCCCATTCCGATGTGATTTCCCTCTTCATCGAATATTTTTACGATGTCCCCTTCATGAAAGTCACCATTAATGCTTGTGACTCCAATCATGAGAAGACTGGTTGCTTTGTCTGAACTAAGGGCCATACTCGCTCCGCTATTGACAAATATCTGTCCCTTGGTGAAACTTTCTGAGTGTGCCAGCCATTTTTTTACGCTGGATGACTGGTGCATATCTGGAATAAAATGAGTATTCACGGCGTTTTCGGAAGCATCGAGCAAATTGACCAGAATGTCTTCCTTTTTCCCGTTGGCAATATGGACATGAATTCCATGGAGTGCTATCTTTCGCGCAATCCCGGTCTTTGTGATCATTCCTCCGCGTCCGAATTCAGATTTGGTCGCTTTAATGTAGCGACTCAGGTCTTTTGTCTTCGGACTGATCTCACGGATAACCTCTGCTCCGGGGACATCCGGATGATCCGTATAGATTCCGTCGATGTTACTGAGGATAATCAGGGCTTCGGAGTTCATCATCGAAGCGATCAATCCTGATAATTCATCATTGTCGGTAAACATCAGTTCGGTAACCGAGATTGTATCATTTTCATTGATGATAGGTACAACATCATTCTCCAGAAGGGTCGTGAGACAATTCTTCATGTTGAGGTAGTGACGCCTGTCCCTGAAATTCTCTTTGGTGGTCAGGACCTGAGCGCAGGTAATCCCGCTTTCACGAAACAGGTCCGAATATCGATTGATTAGTTTTACCTGGCCGATTGCAGACCATAGCTGACGTGATGATACGGGATCCAGTTTGCGCGCGGGCTGTAGTTCGCTGCGTCCTGCTGCTACTGCTCCGGATGAGACAAGAATAATCTCTACGCCTGATTGTTTCAATCGGGCTATCTGATCTGTAAGTTGGGCCATACGGGCTAAGTCGAGCATTCCGTCCGGCCGGGTCAATACATTACTGCCAACTTTTACGGTGATTCGATGATATCTGCAATCCATCAGATTAAGATTTAAAAAAAATCCGGGGTTTTGTCCCCGGATGATCAATTTTATGACTTTTTTTATTCCCTGCTCACGCAGGTATTTTGGAGTCTTGATTTTGTTCCGGGATTATTGAATGTTTTTTATAACAGCATAAAAGCTCTGAGGTCGATTCTGAGAATAGAATCCCTGAGGTCGGCCGCTTAATGTTGCTTTTCGGTTATTTATTACAATACAAATCATCCGGTTTTATTATTTGTTTTTTTCGATTTTATGATACGAGGATACTAGCCCCTGAATCAAAGAAGAACTGAATCCCTGGTGTTCCATTTCGTTCAACCCGGATATGGTAATTCCGCGGGGAGTGGTAACTTTATCGATTTCTTTTTCGGGGTGGTGATTCGACTGAAGAATCAGTTCGCACGCACCTTTCATGGTTTGTGCAGTAATGTATTGTGCCATTTCTGCTCCGAACCCGATTTCGATACCGCCTTGTGTTGCCGCACGCATAAACCGTAGGGCAAAGGCTATTCCACAACTTCCGAGTACTGTTGCCGCAGACATCAACTCTTCGTTGATAACCGCTGTTTTCCCAAGTTTGTCGAAGAGTGCTGAGACCGTATCCTGATATTCCGACCATTTGGGTAGGAGAGAGAGACAGGTCATTGACTCGCAAAGAGCGATGGCCGTATTCGGCATTGCTCTGAACATCGGGATGTCTTCGCCGGCAGCAGCTTCGAGTGTCTCTAAGTTTACCCCGGCTACAAATGAGATTAGAATTTTCTTCGGGTTGAGCAGTGGGCGGATCTCTTTGATGATATCTTCAACCTGATAGGGTTTTACTACCAGGAAGACCATATCGGCATCTTTTACCGCTTCAGTATTTGATGAAGTGATCTTTACGCCTTTCTTGTTCAAGCCTTCAATCAGATGAAGTTTCCTGCGGGTCACAGTAATATTCGACGGCTCAAACGCTTCCGAACGTACCAGTCCTTCAGCGATAGCTCCGCCAAGATTTCCTCCTCCGATGATGGCTATTTTCTTAATTTCCATTTTGCTATGGGGTTAAAATTCAAGCATTCTTTATTTATTATCCAACTCGAATAACACTTCGCTTAGAGCGACTACGAACGATTCGGCCTGCTCTTTGGTTAGTGTCAAAGGTGGGAGAATACGAATGGTATTCTGTCCGGAGTAACCGGTAAAGATATGTTTCTCAAAGAGAAGCTTTTTCCGGATCTCGCTGATTGGGAAGTCAAATTCAAGACCGATTATCAGTCCTTCACCTCTTACTTCGCGGATTCCGTCAAGATCATTGAGCTCTTCCATGAGGAACTTTCCGACTTCTGCCGCATTCTCAACCAGCTGTTCTTTCTCCATGATGTCAAGAACTGCAATGGCTGCTGCACAAGCTAAATGATTTCCTCCGAACGTAGTTCCCAGCATTCCGTAGCGTGCTTCGAATTGAGGGCCGATCATTACGCCTCCGATGGGAAATCCGTTACCCATTCCTTTGGCCAGGGTGATGAGGTCGGCTTTTATTCCTGCATATTGATGTGCAAAGAATTTACCGCTCCGACCGTAACCTGACTGGATCTCGTCGAGAATGAGCACGACTCCGTATTGGTCGCATAATGCACGTAATTTGTGCATGAAGTCGGTCTTGGGAATACGAATTCCTCCGATACCCTGAATTCCTTCAATGATTACGGCACATACGTCCCCTTTTTTCATTTCTTCCTCAACGGCTTTTGCATCGTTGAGGGGTACAAATGAAACCTGGTGGACAGCATTCACCGGAGCAACAATGGCAGGATTGTCAGTAGTTGATACGGCTAATGAAGTACGACCATGAAAGCTTTGTCCGAAAGAGATCACTCTTTTGCGACCGGTATGAAAGGACGCGAGTTTTAAGGCATTCTCATTGGCTTCTGCTCCGGAATTGCACAGGAAGAGTGAGTAATCGTCGTATCCTGAAGCTTTTCCAAGCTTTTCTGCCAACTCTACCTGAAGAGAATTCTTCACAGCATTGGAGTAGAATCCAATGGCCTTTAGCTGAGAAGAAAGCTTTTCAACATAGTAAGGATGCGTGTGACCTACGGATATAACGGCATGGCCGCCATAAAGATCCAGATATTTAGTGTCGGTTTTATCCCAAAGGTAACATCCGTTGGCTCTTACCGGCTCAATATCATATAATGGATAAACATCGAAAAGTTTCATTGTTTTAACACTTTCAAACGGTTAAAATGCAATAGGTTTAAGTTTGAGACCGGTTGTTTCATCCAGTCCGAACATCAGGTTCATATTCTGAACGGCCTGGCCGGAGGCACCCTTGATGAGGTTGTCGGTCATGCTGATGATCAGAAGCTTGTTCCCGTGCTTCTCCAGATGAACAATTGTCTTATTGGTGTTAACCACCTGTTTCAGATCCGGATTCTCATTGGTCAACCATACAAACGGATGGTTTTTATAGTATTCCAGATAGAGATTGGTCGCTTCTTCAAGTGCCAACGGACAATTCAGATAAAGCGAGGCAAAGATTCCCCTGGTAAAATTCCCTCTGACAGGAATGAAGTTAAGGTCTTTGCTAAAGTCAGGCTGCAACTGTTTCAGGCTTTGTCCGATCTCTGCAAGATGTTGATGCGTGAACGGTTTGTAGACTGATAGGTTGTTGTTCCTCCAACTGAAATGAGTGGTGGAAGTGGGAGCCTGCCCGCTGCCGGTTGATCCGGTTACCGCATTGATGTGTACATCATCTTTCAGGTTTCCGGATGCTGCCAGTGGCAATAATGCAAGCTGGATACAGGTTGCAAAACAGCCGGGATTGGCAATATGTTTGGCTCTTTTAATCGAATCTCTGTTCAGTTCCGGTAATCCGTAAACAAAGTCATGCGAAGGATTCTTGATACGGAAATCCTGACTCAGGTCGATGATCTTAACACGATCGGGAACCTTGTTTTTGGACAGGAATTCAACTGATTTGCCATGTCCGTTGCAGAGGAAGATTACATCGACTGCATTGAAATTGGCTGTATCGGTAAAATCAAGGATGCATTCGCCCAGAAGATCACGATGAACGTGATAAACAGGATGACCGGCATGGCTGGAACTGAGAACGAAAACAATCTCTGCTTCGGGATGACCGAGAAGGATTCGCATTAGCTCTCCGGCAGTATAACCGGCACCTCCTATAATTCCGACTCTGATCATTTATTGAAGTTTTTATTTACAGAGTTATAGATCTTCAGCGGGATACTTGTGAGTGTGATGAATCCTTTGGCATCTTCGGCAGTCCATGCTTTATTTACTTCACCGTATTCTCCGAAGTCAGAGTTCATCAAGTCATGTTTCGACTCAACACCGATAAGTTGGAAGCTATATGGACGAAGCTTGATCGATACCTTACCTGTAACACATTCCTGACTGTGCTCTAAGAATTTCTCAATGTCGCGCATAACAGGTTCCAGATACTGTGCTTCATGCAGGAACATACCGTACCAGTTGCCCAGCTGTTCTTTCCAGTATTGCTGCCATTTGGTAAGGGTGTGTTTTTCAAGCATCTGATGTGCTTTAATAATCAGGATCGGAGCAGCGGCTTCGAAACCGACACGTCCTTTGATTCCGATGATGGTGTCGCCGATATGCATATCGCGGCCGATTGCCCAGGCAGAACCTATTTTTTCTACTTCGCGGATTGCATCAATATTTTTTGGGTAAGTTTTACCGTTTACTCCGACAAGTTCACCTTTTACAAATTCCAATTCAAGTGTTTCTTCTCCTTCTTTGGTTAATTGGCTCGGATATGCTTCTTCCGGAAGGGTCAGCTTTGAGGAAAGAGTTTCTTTCCCACCGATGCTGGTTCCCCATACTCCTTTGTTGATAGAGTATTCCATTTTTACCCAGTTATCCTGAACACCTCTTTCTTTGAGGTAATTGATTTCATATTCACGGGTAAGGGTCATATCGCGGGTTGGGGTGATGATTCCGATTTCAGGAGCAAGCACCTGGAAGGTAAGGTCGAAACGTACCTGATCGTTTCCTGCACCGGTACTACCATGAGCAACAAAGTCAGCACCGATTTCTTTGGCATAACCAATCAGTGACATAGCCTGGAATACGCGTTCGGAACTTACAGAAATAGGATAGGTGTTATTTCGGAGAACATTCCCAAAAACCATATATCGGATACATTTACTGTAATAAGCGTCGGTAATGTCAAGGGTTATGTGTTTAGCGGATCCAAGTTTGTAGGCTTTTTCTTCGATCTTTTTCAACTCTTCGTCAGAGAAGCCCCCGGTGGTAACAATAGCGGTATAAACTTCCAATCCTTTTTCTTCGGCCAGATATTTGGCACAAAATGATGTGTCAAGACCGCCGCTGAATGCCAGTACAACTTTTTGTTTCATGATACTCTTTTTATGTCGGATTCCGGTTGGGAAATCCGGGCTGTTATAAATCAGTATTTTTTATTAAAGCTTAAAAAGTGATGGCATCGCAGGTGTTGTAATTGTATTCTTACATTTTATGACTGTCTCTGCGTTTGAATTCATCCCCTAAATTAGTTCTCACAACAGTATGACATTTTCCTGAATATATGAGCATTGATGCGATACCATCACAATATCTTGTATGTTCGTTCCCGGTCTGCTCTTATTTGACCTTGATCTGAACTTTCTTTGAATTGGTCGTCTTTTTTTCTCCGGTCAGTAACTGTTTGAAGATAGTGAACGGATGACGGACAGACTGTTTTTTTACTTTTTCATTTTCCCAGGCCGGATCATAAAGCATACCCGTGCAAAGGCATTTTGTGAAATTAGTTCTTTGCAGGATGTCATAGTTTACACAGCTCTGACAGCCTTTCCAGAATTCTTTATCATCGGTTAATTCAGAGAAGGTAACCGGACGATACCCTAACTCGGTGTTAATTTTCATAACAGCAAGACCCGTCGTCAGCCCGAATATTTTAGAGTCAGGAAATTTTTCTCTGGACAGACGAAATGCTACATGCTTAATCTTTTTAGCAAGTCCGAGTCCCCGATAGTCCTTCTTTACGATGAGTCCTGAGTTGGCAACAAAACGGTTGTGACCCCAGGATTCAATGTAGCAGAACCCTGCAAATTTCTCTCCCCCTTCAAGGGCAATGACAGCTTTCCCTTCTAAGATTTTCTGAGAAAGGTATTCATAGGTTCTTCTTGCAATACCAGTTCCCCTTTCTTTTGATGCCATTTCAATCGTATCGTTGATTTCATCAACGTATTTGACATGATCGGCAGTTGCTACCATAATGGTAATGTCACTGAAATTTTTCATTTTTAAACCAAAATCGTCTCTTTACTTTATTTTCTCTTCCAGTTTAGGAAGTATCAAAATTAATGTATTTATAAGGTCATTTCGAGAAACCCCCTCGCGCATGACCAAAAGAATATTGTCGTCACCAGCTATCGTCCCAATCAATTCAAAAGGATCGGCATCGTCGATTACAGCAGCGATACTGCTGGCATAACCGGGCAATGTCTTGATGACAGCCAGATTTCCTGAGAAATTAATAGACTTGAAGCCATCGGCCAGAAAGTTTACCCTGGCTGTATTGCTACTGAGTGATTGCGATTCTGAATCCAAAGACTCCTGAAGTCGATATACATACCCTTTGCCACTATCAGGAACCCTTGCAATTTTAAGAAATTTCAGATCTCTTGAGAGTGTTGCCTGAGTAAAATCGAATCCTTCTTCTTTCAAGCTATTTAATAACTCATCCTGGTTGCTGATCTTCCGGTTTGAAATGATCTGCCTGATTGCTATTAGCCTTTTGCTACGATTTTTCATAGAATCATTCACTGGGATGAATAAATATGCATAACCAGTGCAAAAATATGCAAAATTTTATCCCCCCCAATTTTTGTATCAGAAATATTTGTATTTTTGTGTCGAGTTAACAATCATTTTAAGTCTGAAAAATCAGGCATATAAAAAAGTGCAGACATTTTTTTTTTACATATCGATGAACAGATGCGTTTGAGCTACAAAATGTAGGGCAAGCGCATTTGTTTTTTTTAGGGAAGTTGATAAAAGAGCAATAAAAAGATATAAAAAATGCCAGATTTCAAAAAGATCAAACTTGTTCTCGAAGACGGCACTGAATTCAGTGGTAAGTCTTTTGGTTTCGAAAAGTCGGTAGCCGGCGAGGTAGTGTTTTACACAGCAATGACCGGATATCCGGAGAGTTTGACCGACCCCTCTTATACCGGGCAGATTCTCGTAGCGACCTACCCAATGATTGGGAATTATGGTGTACCACGTGATCTGAAAGAGGAGGGAATTTTTCAGTTTTATGAGTCTGAGAAAATTCATATTTCCGGACTTGTAATCTCTGATTACTCCGTAGAATACAGTCACTGGAATGCAATGAAAAGCCTGGGCGACTGGCTTAAAGAGCAGGAAGTGCCTGGTATTTTCGATGTTGACACTCGTGCAATCACTAAGATTCTTCGGGAGAAGGGTTCTATGCGTGGTAAAATCGTGATTGATGAAGATGTTGAGTTTATCGATCCGAATGCAGAGAATCTGGTCGCTCGCGTAAGTACCAAAGAAAAGGTGGTTTATGGAAACGGGAAATACAAAGTGGTACTTGTTGATTGCGGGGTGAAGTACAACATTATACGTTGCCTTCTGAAACGTGATGTTACTGTTGTCCGGGTTCCATGGGATTATGACTTTAATTCGGATGAATTTGACGGAATCTTCCTTTCAAACGGTCCGGGTGACCCTGCCCGATGCGAAATTACCATCGCAAATATCCGTAAAGCTCTCGAAGGAGAGAAGCCGATTATGGGAATCTGTTTGGGTAACCAATTGATGGCCAGAGCTGCAGGTGCTGAAACTTATAAGTTGAAATACGGACACCGTAGTCATAACCAACCTGTTTTGCTGGCAGGAACTGACCGCTGTTTTATTACCTCCCAAAATCATGGCTATGCGATAGATTCAAAGACGCTTCCACAGGATTGGGAGCCTCTTTTTGTAAATGTGAATGACAAAACCAATGAAGGAGTCCGTCACAAGACAAAACCTTTCTTTTCAGCTCAGTTTCACCCTGAAGCATCAAGCGGACCGGTCGATACAGAGTATCTCTTCGATGAATTTATTGAAGCTATAGAAAAATACAAAAAAGGTCGGGCATAAATTTTTAAAGAAGAATTAACATGAAAAAACACGATATAAAAAAGGCAATTGTCCTCGGATCCGGCGCTCTTAAGATTGGTGAGGCAGGGGAGTTTGACTACTCCGGATCGCAGGCTTTAAAAGCTTTAAAAGAAGAAGGTATTTATACCATTCTGATCAATCCGAATATTGCAACCATTCAGACTTCTGAGGAAATTGCCGATAAGATCTACTTCCTCCCGGTAACCCCTTATTTTGTCGAAAAGGTTATTGAGAAAGAAAGACCAGACAGCATCCTCCTTGCATGGGGTGGGCAGACTGCATTGAACTGCGGGGTCCAACTGTATAAAGGCGGAGTGTTGGAGAAATACAATGTGAAAGTTGTCGGTACTCCGGTACAGGCAATCATTGATACTGAAGATCGCGAAATCTTTTCCGGTAAGCTTGACGAGATTGAAGTAAGGACTCCTGTCAGCGTTGCTGCTTCAACAATGGCTGAAGCCCGTGAAGCTGCAATTAAAATCGGATTCCCGCTGATTATCCGTGCCGCTTATACGCTCGGAGGACTGGGAAGTGGTTTCTGCTCCAATGAAGAAGAGCTTGACATTTTGGCATCTAAAGCTTTCTCTTATTCTCCCCAGATTCTGGTAGAAGAATCGCTGAAAGGATGGAAAGAGGTAGAATATGAAGTGGTCCGCGACTGTTTCGACAACTGTATCACGGTGTGTAACATGGAGAACTTTGACCCGCTGGGAATTCATACCGGTGAGAGTATTGTGGTTGCTCCTTCGCAGACTCTTTCTAATAGCGAATATCATAAACTTCGTGCACTCTCGATCAAGATCATCCGCCACGTAGGAATCGTCGGTGAATGTAATGTTCAGTTTGCACTGGATCCATATTCTGAAGACTATCGGGTGATTGAGGTGAATGCCCGTTTGTCCAGATCTTCGGCATTGGCATCAAAAGCAACCGGTTATCCGTTGGCATTTGTTGCTGCTAAACTTGGATTGGGCTATGGTTTGCATGAACTGAAGAACTCAGTTACCAAGGTTACTACAGCCTGCTTTGAACCGGCACTTGACTACATTGTGGTAAAAATTCCCCGTTGGGATTTGAATAAATTCACAGGGGTGTCAAAGAATCTGGGATCGAGCATGAAGTCTGTCGGTGAGATCATGGCAATCGGACGAACTTTTGAAGAAGCAATTCAGAAAGGAATCCGTATGGTCGGCTTGGGAGTCCATGGATTTGTAGGCAATCGTGATATTGAGATTGCAGATATTGACAATGAGTTAATCAATCCGACTGATCGAAGAATCTTTGCAATTGCTCAGGCTTTTGAGAAGGGGTACAGTGTGGATGAGATTCATGAGTTGACTAAAATCGACCGTTGGTTCCTGCAAAAGCTTCAGAATATCTTTGAACAGAAGAATGTAATTTCTGAATATAACTCGTTGGAAGAACTTCCATTGGAACTGTTGCTGAGCAGCAAGAAAATGGGATTCTCTGATTTCCAGATTGCACGTCTTGTATTGAAAAGTCCAAACAACAGGATGAACGAAGATGCACTTAAAGTACGTGCTTTTCGTAAAGAGAACGGAATTTTACCCTGGGTAAAACAAATTGATACCCTTGCCGGTGAATATCCTGCTCTTACCAACTACCTGTACATGACCTATAATGGTTCTGAAAATGATGTGGAATTTATTCATGATAACCGCTCTGTCATTGTTCTTGGATCGGGAGCTTATCGTATCGGGAGTTCGGTAGAATTTGACTGGTGCGGCGTTAATGCGATTAATGCAATCCGAAAAGAGAATTACCGTGCGATCATGATCAATTATAACCCTGAGACTGTCAGTACTGACTATGACAACTGCGACCGTCTCTATTTCGACGAGTTGACTTTCGAAAGGGTAATGGATATCATTGATCTTGAAATTCCGAAAGGAGTTGTCATCTCTACGGGAGGTCAGATCCCCAATAACCTTGCGATGAAGCTTTATTCAGAGAATGTGCCTGTATTGGGAACATCTCCTCTGTCGATCGATAATGCAGAAGACCGTAAGAAATTCTCTTCTCTTTTGGATGATTTGAAAATTGACCAGCCAAGATGGAGTGAGCTGACCACTATCGAAGAC
>JAUZOB010000074.1 GCA_030706665.1 Bacteroidota bacterium | reverse complement strand
ATTTCCTATTTATTCCGTAATAATTCTTCATGAGTGTCTATTCTTTACTGTTATTTCAATATTGTTGACCTTCCCTTTTACCGAGCATATTTTAAGTAGGTTTCATTGCCAGATAAAATGAGTATTCAGCCTGAAAAATCGGACTGAATGAAGTATTGATTGAAATGGCTTAACCTGTCTTTTATGGGAGTAATACGGCTGTTTTTCATTATTAGGGTTGCTTGGATATCCGAAATTATTTTCATGGAAAAGTCAGGTAGTCTGATTCTTTTTTAAGAATCTGGATATAAATAGAAATCTGATGATTGAAGCTTTAATGACGAAGAATAATATAAAATAGAAGGGAGAACAAATATTTGTCTCCCTTCTATATTTTTTATAAAGATGCTTCGTGTTTGAATGAAGTAGATGGTTCTGGGTCTTTGAATATTTGATTTAAAATAAAGGAGTAGGCTTAAAACAAAATCTTTTGTGTTTTGGTCTTTAATTTGGGAACTATTAAATTACGATGGAATTGTTCATACTTTGAGGAAGCTCTGTCAATGATTCGGTATGGCAGGATGGGTTTTGAAACTGTTTTCATTGCGATGACCTGTACACCTGTAATCTGTTCTAATGCTTTCTTTAATAGTGGCTCTGTTGAGTCGCCAAGTTCAACTGCCGGAAGTAATTCGTCATTGACATAGTAGTCGGGTACAAATCCATTCTTAAAGTCTGTTACACCATTTGAATTTGCATAGCGCAGTACGATAGGCTGAATTGCCCAATTCGAGATGTTGGAATCCACAACGTATGAACCATCACTTTTCTGAACCATCGGCTGAATGGTAATGGATGCCGTATATTTCCCGTGGGTGGTGTCTCCCACACAAGTTACGTTCATATAGGGGCGTAATCCTGTTATCGTAAGTTCTGACGCTGATGCAGTGCCACGTGTTGTCAGAACGTATAGCCTGCTTAAATTCAGATTACCTGCGACTGATTTGTCATAGTTTACCTTCAGCTGGCTGGTATAGTAGTCAATATCATCCTGTATCCCGCTTTTTGTGGCAGTATTCAGTCCGTTCTCAAAGTAGGATTGAAGAAAGGTATTCCATTTATATGTGACCAAAAGTTTTTGGTCATTTACTGCACTTTGCGGGGCAAGGCAACTACAGATGTGTCTGGCTGCATCAACTCCTCCTCCGGGATTATATCGAAGATCTAATATTAAATCATCGATTTGCTGGCTTTTGAAATATTGTACGGCTTTGTCTATTGAGTCATTATAATTGCCGATGAATTGATTATAGACCATATAACCGATTTTTTTCCCTCCGTGATTAATTATTTTTTTCATCAGAATGGGATTAATGGTTAGCTCTTCTCCTGTGAGAGAAACTGTTCCACCGGTTGCTATTCCCTGGCTGGTTAGCGTTCCTTTAGTCAGTGTAACACTCTCCTTGTAAAAAAGATTCATGTAGTTGGACTCTGTAATATTACTCCCGTCAATTTTAATGAAAATATCTCCCCGTTTAATGCCGGCTGTGCTGGCAGGGGTGTTGGGGTTGACATATTCTACAACAGCAAAGTAATTGCTGGTCCCGGTGAATTGTCCGAATGCAAGAGAGTATCCGAATGATTTCTCAACTCCCTGAAAGCTGTTTGCCAAAGAAGCATAATCATCGGTAATAAATGACCAATGATCATCGGTTGTGTATAATAGCTTTTTAAAATATGCCTTAGGATCGGATTCCTTTGTATAATCTACACTGGGCATCTTATCAGTCCAAAGGTAATCTTCGGTCATGGATTCATTGATGAATTTATTTACAGCAAGGGTGGTGCTTGAAATTGTTGGAGTATCAATAAGGGGTTCATCCTTTTTGCTGCACGAAAACAATGAAAGGAGAATTAGTGCGAGAATAAACTTGGCTAATAGCAATTTTTTCATTTTCTGTAGTTTATGTATTATATTATTTTTCTGAAGGATATTCTATCCTAACGTGATAAATGTTTTTTAATTTTTCTAGAAATATGATTTTAACATTTGTTATATCGCCAAATGTCAGATCGGAATTTTTAAGCTGTCCTTCATTGATTTTTTGATTGAAAATTTGTTCAATAAGTTCATATAAAGATTCTTCGTTTTTGACTGCCAGACTTCTTGAGGCAGCTTCTACACTATCGGCAAGCATCAAAACAGAAAGCTCTTTGCTGGTCGGATTGGGTCCCGGATAGGAAAATTTGTCAGCATCAACTTTTTCTCCCGGATGGTCGATAATATATCTGCGGTAGAAATATCCGGTTTTTGATGTTCCGTGGTGTGTTTTAATAAAATCAACAATCTTTTCCGGAAGTTTGTGCTTCCGGGCAATTTTCACCCCTGCAGAAACATGATCTATGATGATTGCAGCACTTTTATCGTAGGCAAGTTTATTGTGCGGGTTTTCATTTATGCTTTGATTCTCAATAAAATATTGAGGGTTTTCTGCTTTCCCAATGTCATGATAAAGGGCTCCGGTCCTGATTAAAAATGGATTCCCTCCGATTTTCCGAATGGCTTCTTCTGCAATGTTGGCAACCTGAATTGAATGTTGAAACGTTCCCGGAGCCTTTTCCGCTAACATTCTTAGAAGTTGATTGTTGGTATCGGATATCTCTATCAGCGTAACATCGGATACGAACCCGAATATTTTTTCAAAGATATAAATCATAGGGTAAGCAGCTGTGACTAAGATTCCATTAGCCAGAATCCATTTATAACGGGTCCATGGTATTGCTGCGATATTCCCTTCCTGAATAATATTCAGGCAGAAATAGACAATGGAATAGGTGAGAGTTACGAATACTGCTGTCCATACTAAATGAGACCTCCGGTATATACGGTCGATACTAACTACGGCGACGAAACCTGCTAACGTTTGTGTAAAGATGAATTCGTATGAGTTCGGAGCAAAGAATCCGACCAAGAGGAGTGTGATTAAATAAACGAAGATTGCAGTACGCGAATCAAAGAAGATGCGGATGATGATGGCAAGAATGGTAAACGGTACAATTGACAAACTGATGAAGTTGGTCCGTATAACCAGACTGGCAAAGAAAATGGTAATAAACAGTGAAAGCATGATGCTGACGATCTTCTTTTTCTCATCATAGTAATATCGTCTGAATTGATAGATATACATAAACAGAGCGCCGATGCATACCATGATGAACATGATTTGACCGATAATCACCATCGAATATTTGATGTTATGCCCGATTCCTTTTTCATAAGAAACCTTCAGAGATTGCAGAACCAGGTAATTGGAATCTGTAACTACGTCTCCCCGTGAAATGACTCTTTCGCCCGATTGTACCATTCCCTGTGTGAGAGAAACCGTATTTAGCTGATCCTGCAATACCTGTTTCGATTTCTGCTCGTCATAGAAGAGGTTCGGGAATAGGTATCTGTTCATTGCTAAATTTTCGTGTAAGAAGGCAGGACCAAACTGAGACGGGTTGCTCCTGTTCAAGATATCGGATATGCTGAAATAAGCACTTTTAAGTGAATAAACGTTTTTTAGAGGAACTTCTTCAGCAAAGGTGTCTTTGATACGTATCAGACTGTTTTTTGATTTTAATTCGGGATGGAACTCAAGGGATTGTTCCATAATACCTGCATCGTATATTTTTTTTAAAAGGTCAAGATAAATATTCCTGATGGTTACTTTGTTGAATGTACTTAATATCTGATGGCCGGAAGGCGTGTTTTGTAAGTCGGCCCATGTTTTCTCAAAATGTAAATTGAATAGTTTAATTTGTTCATCCGACTTGGAAGTATTCAGATGGAAAAATGGAACAAATAGTTGTCGGATGCTGTCGTTTTGTTCCACAATTTCCGCATCAGGTTTGTTGATCCCAAAACTAAATGGAGCATAAAGTGTTTCATGTCGCCAGGGTTTCCCTTTCTGAAACTCATATCTGAATTTGACCTGTTTAGGAAATAACAGATATATGGAAGCTACCGTAACAACAAACAAAACAAAGGGATAAAGCTTGTTGAACAGTCTGTAAACACGCAGAAGGGATTTATTCATAATCGAATAATTTGAAATGCTAAATTTTAGGTTTCAACCTGAATTATTTTATAATTTTGAATACTAAAAATACGAATTATTGATGAAATACGGTATATCTCTTATTGCAACGATTCCTGTAAGAAAGGATCCGGCAGAGTCTAGTGAAATGGAAACTCAGATTTTGTTTGGGGAAACCTTTGAAATTTTAGAAGAAAAGCCCAGATGGTTTTGTGTTAGAATAGATTACGACGGACATGAGGGATGGATTGATTGGAAAATGGCGACCCTTATAAGTGACGATTTGCATTTAAAATGTAAGAAAAGTTTCGTATTAACTTCCGATCCTTTTTGTTTGCTGAATGGCCCACGCGGTCCCTTTTATGTAAGTCTGGGTTCTTCATTGCCTCTTTTTGACTCTAAACGTAACATTTTAGAGATTGATGATCGCTGTTTTGAGGTGAAAGGGAATATCTGGATTCCTCCGACAGAGATAAGACGTGAAGAAATGGTTAATTTGGCCTATTCTTTTTTAGGAGCCCCTTATCTATGGGGGGGGAAGTGTATTATGGGTATTGATTGTTCCGGTTTTACACAGGTCGTGTATAAAGCCTTTGGGATCGTACTTTTACGAAATGCATTTCAACAAGCCACTCAGGGAAATGTTATAGCGAATTTGGAAGAGACCCTGCCAGGTGATTTGGCTTTTTTTGAGAAAAACGGGAAGATTACTCATGTCGGTATCGTTTTAAAAGATAACCAGATTATTCATAGTTCAGGATGTGTACGAATTGATCAGATTGACAGCAAAGGGATTTTTAATGTCGATCGGAATGAGTATTCGCATCAATTATTCGGATTTAGAAGAATCCTGGATGATGTGAAATGAACCAGGCAAAATTGAATGTATATAATTCCGAGAATGTGTTTTTTTGATCTATACTTAATTGTGTGAAATTAAAACAGGAAGTTAAAGATGACTTATACTTATGAATATCCTCGTCCTGCTGTAACTACCGATGCAATTATTGTTTGCAGGGAGAGTGACGAGAAGTATGTCTTGCTGATACAGCGGTTGAAAGATCCTTTCGCCGGGAAATGGGCATTGCCTGGCGGATTCCTGAATATGGACGAATCGCTTGAAGAAGGATGTAAACGTGAATTAGAAGAAGAAACCGGCTTAGTGGGCATTTCTTTAACTCAGTTTCATACATTTGGTGCTGTCAATCGTGATCCCCGGGGAAGAACTATTTCTGTCGTTTTTTATGGATTTGTCAGTGAAAGAGTTAAGCTGTGCAGTGGTGATGATGCAGCTTTTGCCAAATGGTTTCCACTTGATGACTTACCTGTTTTAGCATTTGATCATACGGAGATAATGAAGAAGTTTATCTCCGGCATGTCGATTGCTAAACTCTTTTAATACTTCTTTGCAGGTATTGAAGTGTCTCCGGCCCTGTATTCATCAGTAAATCAATAATGCTCAGGTTGGATGAAAAATTATTTGAGTCTTGAAATACCTGGGTGTAGGGGATGGGCAGGAATTCCGGATCATTTGTTTGTTGGGACGTTTTGGGATGGATACTATTTCTAAAATCCTTTATATCTGGAGCTGAAGACGGTTGGTATTCAGTAGTGAAGTCCGGCTTTTGAATGATCCCGATTTCATTGATCACGGTTGTCATTAGCTCGTAGTTATAATCAAAAAGGAAGGTCCATTTCTTTGTATAGAATGGTTCCAGTGCATCGCAATAATATTCAAAAAAAGGAGAAGGATTATAGGCCGTGATCAGGCTTCTCCAATGTTGTTTTTGCCACTTCTCATTATAGGCTATGCGGATATCGGTGACCGGAACATGTCCCGATCGTCCTTGTATTACCGGTATAAATAATGACTGGATTCCATTTGGTCCCTGAATTACGCATCTGTTCCGAAAACTCTGTTTCAGAAAATGTTCGTGCTTCTCGATTAGAACCTGAGGGTATGATATGAGTTTTGTGAAATATTGTATGGGAGGGAGGTAAGCTGTACTAAGTAATGCTTTTTCCATATCCAATTAATGATTGTGCATTCTATTAATAAAATTAAGCTGCTTCCTTTAGAGAAACAGCTTAATTCAGTAAATATTATTCAGGGCCTTAGATAAAACGGAACAGTCTGTCCCATCGTATTTTTGATAAAAATTCTTTGTCTTTATCCAATGAAAGCCATACGAAAACAGCCTTCCCAACGATATGGTCTTCCGGTACAAATCCCCAGTAACGGGAATCGGCAGAGTTGTGACGATTATCTCCCTGCATCCAGTAGTAATCCATTTTGAAGCAATAGGAGGTTGTCGGAAATCCGTTGATGTAGATTGTATTGCCTTTGACTTCCAGTTTATTTCCTTCGTAAACACCGATAATTCGTTGATAAATCGGTAGATTGTCGATGGTCAGTTTAATTGTTACTCCTTTTTTGGGGATTCTAATCGGACCGAAATTGTCGACATTCCAGGGGTATTTATCTGAGAATGGGAAAATATCTCTGTCCCATGAGTTTTGAGGCTGAAGGATTTTTGTTACGGATAATACGTTTTTAAAACCTTTGATCTCTTGTACTTGTGCATCGGTCAAAGGGATAATGTATTTATTGGAAAGGAAATTTTGACGGTCATCCATAGGTATTCCCAAACGGTCTAATGCTTTCGGGTTAATACCGGAGCCATCAGTAATGATCTGGTAATTATATTGTATTCCTTTAAATGCAGTTTGAGCTTTGCCGTTGACATAAGCCTGCCCATTGACAATTTTCACTTCATCTCCGGGGATTCCGATACACCGTTTTATATAGTTTTCTCTTTTATCAACCGGGCGTGCAACAACATCTCCAAAGTAATTTTTATCAGACCATACTGCCTCGCGGCTCGAAGCTCTGACCAATTGATAGTAACTTGCGGACTGTTGGTTTAACGCAACGGTATCGCCTTCCGGAAAGTTGAATACGACAACATCATTGTTCTTTACTTTCCCTAGCCCTGCAATCCTTTTATATGGATTTTTGATCCATTCCAGATAAGATTTTGTTGTTTTACAGAACGGGAGTGTGTGGTGAACAAAAGGAAAAGATAATGGGGTATTGGGTAATTTCGGCCCGTAAGAAAGTTTGCTTACAAAAAGATAATCACCGACCATCAATGATTTCTCCATTGAAGAGGTTGGAATTGTGTAAGCTTCGACAAAGAAAAGTCGTATGAATGTTGCAGCGATTACTGCGAAAATGATGGCATCAATCCATTCGACGACTTTGGTTTGTTTGCCCTGGGGCGGATTTTTCTTTTTCCAGAAAGCCCAATGTACCTTTTTAGTGATATAAATATCAAAAAGGACCGGAACACCAATTAGCCACCAAAAGTTTTGGAGCCAGAGTACCCAAAGGCAATAAAAGAGGGTTACAGTTCCGAATTTAAACCATTTATTGGTTAAAACATTTCTCATTTGTATAGTAAATTTGACATTTTGAGTTCTACTGAAACGATCAAACGGGCATCGTTTTTATTCGCAAATATTTAATAAGTCTTTCATTCCAAGCCATCCTTTTTTCTCAAAAGAGAATTCTGCGGCAATTACTGCTCCCAATGCAAGACCTCTTCTGTTTTTTGCTTCATGTTCGATGGTAATCAGATCGTCCGATGATTCATAGCGGATGGTGTGAATCCCCGGAACAAATCCTCTGCGGATCGGATTGATTACAAGAGCATCTGAAGTCCGTTGATTGGATAGTGTCCATTCCTTTTTCCGATCTAAGTTATCTAAGATCCCTTCGGCGAGTGTGATCGCTGTGCCACTGGGAGCATCAAGCTTTTGAATGTGATGGGTTTCTTCCATGCTTACTTCGTAATCGGGGAAATGGTTCATCAATTTAGCAAGACGTTTGTTGAGTTCAAAGAAAAGATTTACACCCAAGCTGTAATTGGAAGCATAAAAGAACGTCCCATTGTGGCTATTCATTGCTTCTTTCACCATATCCAGTTTATCCAACCATCCGGTAGTACCGCTTACGATTGGGACATTTGCTTCGAAACATTTGAAATAATTTCCGATAGCAGAAGTCGGAATTGTAAACTCTATTGCTACGTCTGTTCCTTTCAAATTTTCTACCGTAAGATCCGCTTGATTGTTGACGTCAATGATAAGACTGATCTCATGACCCCGTTCGATGGCAATCTTTTCGATTTCGTGCCCCATCTTCCCGTATCCGATAAGTGCTATTTTCATTCTCTTAATTTCTGTGAACAAGTTTACAAAGATAAAAGAAAGCTGCATAAACCTGACTGAATTTTAGTTTATCGCTTACAAAAATGGCATTAGCCTGATTTTTTCTTAATTTGTCATCGAGGGATTAAATTTATTACTTTCGTGTCGGAAGAAAAAATGAATTGAATGATGCAGCATTTTAAAATTGTCTTTACAGATTTGGATGGTACGTTGTTAACCGATGATAAGCAAATCTCAAAGGAGGACAGGATTTCTCTTGATCGTTTGGGAGAATATGGCGTTTTAAGAGTTGCTGCAACGGGAAGAAATCTTGATAAAGTAAGAGATGTAGTTCCGGAATCAATTCCGCTTGACTATGTGATTTTTTCTTCGGGAGCGGGTGTCTTTGATTGGAGAAACAATAAGTTGATCGATAAACGCAATCTTAACGAAGCTCAGACTCGGGAGCTGAAAGAGTTCTTTGTTGAAAATGACATTTCATTTTTCGTTTTTGAAGCTGTTCCGGATAATCAATGGATGTTTTACTTCTCTGGAACTAAAGAATCTGATGATTTTAACAGGTATCTTCAATTACATAATTCTCATGCAAGGAAGCTTGGAACGTCTTCTTTTTCAATGAGCGCTTCTTCTCAGTTTATGGTTATTATTCCTCATGTCGAAAGCGTATATGCTTCGCTTAAACTTCAATTGGAGGAACAATTTGATTTTATAAAAATCATTCGTTCTACTTCTCAGCTTGACCCAAACTATATATGGGTCGAAATATTTCTTTCGGATGTATCAAAGGGACATGGTGCTGATATGCTTTGCCGGATTAATGGGATTGATCCTGCTGAATCAATAGGTATCGGAAATGACTATAATGATATTGATTTACTTGATTTTACCGGTGCTTCTTATGTTACTGCCAATGCTCCTGAAATCTTAAAAGAACGTTATCGAATGACTAAGGCCAATGTAAATTCAGGAGTAACGGCAGCATTGAAAAATCATTTTATTCTTTGATTGGTAGCAGAATGCTCTTTTTTAAGCGGTTACTTTCGATCGCTGCTTCCAGAATACGGATCACTTCAAGTGACTCTTCCGGTAAAACCATTAGCTTCTCGTTTTGAGTAACGGCATTAAATAGATTTTCATAGAATGCAAGATAAGAGCCGGCTTCTGTTTCAATTTTCTCTCTGAAAGGTTTCCCGTTAATCGTGGTGTTTAATATGCCCCAGTTATCTTCTGTATCTTTCCCCCAATCTGCTTTGTTGGGTTTATACCCCATCTTAAGCTGCTCCTCCTGTGGGTCGATCCCATATTTGACGTAAGAACCCTGTGTGCCATGAATTGCATAGGTGGCTCCGGCTTCTCTGGCAAGATAAGAGGCTCTTAAAAGGACTGTCATATTCGAATAATCCATTCGGATATGAACGTAATCATCTGTTTGACTTCCAGGTCTGATTTGACTTAATTTCGCAGTGATGGCTTCTGGCTTTCCAAAAAGTACTAGTGCCTGATCGACAAGGTGAGATCCCAGATTGAAAAGAAGTCCGTTTCTTTCTTGTGACTTCTCTTTCCATGATTCTGTCGGAATGTGGTCTTTATATCGATCAAATCGTGCTTCATATTCAACAATGCTGCCAAGCAGATTTTTATTCAGAATCTTTTGTATGGTTAGAAAGCCGTTGTCGAGCCTTCGGTTTTGATATACTGTCAAAATTTTATTCTTTTCTTTGGCCAGTTTAATTAATTCTTCTGCTTCGGAGGAATAGACAGTGAATGGCTTTTCTATTACAACATGTTTCCCTGCTTCAAGAGCTGCCTTGGCCATCGGAAAATGGAGATAATCAGGAGTATTGACGATTATAAGATCAACAGACGATTTAATTAATTCTTCGAAGCTTCTGACTATTGTGGCATTGGGAAAATCTTCTGCCGATTGATTTTTACTTCTTTCTAATATATGGGTGATCTCAAATCCGTCAATAGCCTGGATAAAAGGAGCATGGAATATTTTTCCTGACATGCCGTATGCGGAAAGTCCAACTTTAACGATCTGTTTCATTTTATTTGTTTTTTAAACGAATGATTGTTTAATCTGAAAATAAAAGATACGAAGAGCTCATCTTTGTCGATTCCCTCTTCTGTTTGATTGCAAGGAAACTAAAAAAATCATTATAGACAAAGGTAGTAATTTAAACGAACAGCCTATATTTCAAATGATTTGTTAACATCGCTCATGGAATACCTATTATAAAACAATATTGTATAGCATCTTTTTGGATCATTAAATCGCTTGTTTTTCACTTTATATAAAAATAAATTTAGAGTCTGCTTCATTGTTTAAGAAAGGAAATGATATGAGAAAGTTATTGGCAGATTATCTTCAGAAATCTTCTTATGAAAGAGAAGAAGACCGGTTAACCGGTCCGGTTGTTACGATATCGCGTGAGTGTGGTTGCTCTGCCAGGAGAATTGCTGCTAAGTTGTCTAAGATATTGACCGGCTACAGCTATGTGTCAGAAACCAAGACTGACGTTAAATGGCGTTGGGCAAGTAGAGAAATTATTGAAACTGCAGCAGCGGAATTAAAGGTCTCTCCAGAATTTATTGATATTGTGATGAGAAAAGAGGAGAGCGAAAGAATGGCTCAATTGTGCAGGTCTTTTTCAGAAGCAAACGCATATAATATCCGCGATGAACGAATTGTTGAGACCATCAGCCGGGTAATCAGATCGTTTGCGGAATCGGGGCATTATATCATTGTAGGTCGGGGGGGGATGATCTTTACGGAAGGGATTCCGGATTCTCTAAATATTCGTTTGCAGGCTCCTCTTGATTGGCGAATTAATCGTATTATGCAAATGAGTAATCTTTCTCATCTGGAAGCTGAGGAATTTGTAAAGCAGGTTGATCGGCGAAGAGAATTGTTTATTGAGAAGGTAGCCGGGCATAAATATGATAGTGCTAATTTCGATTTAGTCATTAATTATTCGACTTTGCCTGACGATTATATAGTGAATGCGATTGTTTCGATTATGCGTGACCGGGAAATGATATGTGTTACTGAGAAATAATAAAAAAAGCCTTCTAAATACATGATTTAGAAGGCTTCTGTTTTTTGCACTGTACCCAGGACGAGACTTGAACTCACACGACCTAACGGTCACTACCCCCTCAAAGTAGCGTGTCTACCAATTCCACCACCTGGGCATTTGTCTTTTTGCGAGTGCAAATATAATAACAAAATCTATATCTCAAAGGCTCTGTAGCCTGATTTTTTCAAAAAAAGCAGAGAGCTATCTCTCGTATTCGGTTTGCTTTTTGACATTGAATACTTTACCCTTTTCATCGAGATAGATAATAGTTTTGTTAATTCGTTGGAAAGCCGGACTTAGTACGGGGTCAAGCCTGTTATCTCCGGTTTGAAGATTTGCCGGAGGTAAGTTTTTACGTGTTTCATAAATCATAATCTCTTTACCATCATCAAGCGGGCGTATTGCCTGAGGCTCTCCTAAACGTTGGATAACTTTTTCTTTTGAGAGTCCGGAAAGGTCTTTCAAAAGTCTTTTTTGTTGACTGCATGAAAATGAGCCTGCAAAAACGAATAGTATCAATAATAAGGATAATAATTTCTTCATGAGTTTTTATTTTTATCTATAAATTCATCTTTTCATCATCAGGTTGATCCCTCCTTTAAAAAGGAGATTTGCTTTTATTGATTCTTTTGCTAAAAAAATCTCATT
>JAUZOB010000073.1 GCA_030706665.1 Bacteroidota bacterium | reverse complement strand
TGGAAATTACCGGTATTCCGCAAACGGTGTAAAAGAAAGCAGGGTTATGGATCCTAATGTCTGGGAGTTTGGGGCACAGCATAATACATCGCTTGAATTACCTTCTTTTTCACTGATGAAATATTTCAACTTTAGTCCGGGGGTATCTTATTCTGAGCGCTGGTATTCCGATTATTATAGCCGAGACTGGGTGCCTGATGCCCAATATAACAGATACACTCAAACATTTTCAGGTAAAGAAGTTGAAGGCAAGCATAAAGGTTTTAAACGAAACTACGATTATTCATATAGCTTGAGTATGAATACTCAGATATATGGACTTTTTAACTTCACCAATCCGAAATCGAAAATAAAAGCAATTCGTCACTTGATCAAACCGTCCGTTAGTTTGTCGTATCATCCTGATTTTACTTCAGAGAAATTTGGATGGATTAAATATTATACACGCGATACTTTAAGAATTCCTTATAGTATTTTTCAAGGTACCATGAATCCTTATACTCCGTCGGGTAAAAGTGGATCGATTTCTTTTAACCTGAGTAATAACATCGAGATGAAGGTGCTTAATACGAACGATACGACATCGAAAGAAAAGTATAAGAAAGTTCCGCTTCTTGATAATTTGAATTTTAGTGCGAATTATAATATGATGGCTGATTCGTTCAAATTGTCGATGATTACATTTAGTGGAAGAACAAAAATAGCAGGTACGGATATAAATTTTGGCGGTACGATTGACCCATATGTCGAAAATGGAAAAAGAGCAATAAACGAATATGAATTTAAAAAGAGTGGAAGTATAGGACATCTACGTAATTTCAATACCTCTTTCGGAATGAGTTTCCAGTCGAAAGAAGGGAAAGATAAAGCAAAAGAGAATAAAGATATAATTGAAGGGGAGAATAAAGAATTGCCGGGGACGTATTCTGATTATGTCGATTTCAATGTTCCCTGGGACCTGCGCTTCGATTATGCGTTTAATTATACGAAACCGGTGGGCTATCCCGCTCAGCTCATGCAAACACTTAACTTTAGCGGAAATATAAATGTCACGAAGAATTGGAAGACAAGCTTCTCATCGGGATATGATTTTAAAGCCGGAAAGTTAACCTATACCAATATGTCGGTATTCAGAGATCTTCATTGTTGGCAAATGTCGTTCAATTTCTCTCCATTTGGATATAGAAGTTTCTACTCTTTCCAGATTAACGTGAAATCGTCGATGTTGAAAGACTTGAAGCTCATGAAGAGCCAAACATGGTGGGATCGTTAATGACTAACTGAAAATACTTTAGATATGAAAAGAATTATTTCTACTGATAAAGCTCCTAAGGCAATCGGGCCTTACAGTCAAGCTGTCGAAACGAACGGTACACTCTATATTTCAGGTCAGATACCTGTTGATCCTGCAACCGGAAATATTCCGGAAGGAATTGTTGCTCAGACAGAGCAGGTAATGAAAAATATTGGGGCAATTCTGGAAGAGGCAGGCTATACATACGCTGATGTAGTTAAAAGCACTTGTCTTTTGAGTGATATGGATAACTTTAAGGCGATGAATGAGGTATATGGCAATTTCTATACGAAAGATCAACCTGCACGGGCTGCTTTTGCAGTTAAGAGCCTCCCGCTTGGTGTCTTAATTGAGATTGATACAATAGCCTCTAAATAAGAAATTCAAGGAGGTCTGACTATTAGACTGCCTCCTTTTTTCGTGCGGTGATCACAGATATTCCCTCAGAAGTGAGATCCCATGACCTGATATTTCGATCTTAGCTGTCGTTTTGTCATTTAAAGATAAGTTTATTGTGTTTGGCACGGTATTTAGGGTAAATTTCACAACGTATATATATCAATACTTTGGAGTTTTGATTTACTTTTGTGAGGGGTTAAAACTTTTGAAAAAATAAAAAAATAAGATATGGCTTTTGTATCAAAAATTCTATCCAAATTTCTTGGGAAAAAATCCGATAAGGATATTCAGGAGATAATGCCAATTATTCAAGAGATTCATAAGGAATATGAACGAATAAAAGATCTGACTAATGATGAGTTAAGGGCTGAATCGGCTAAACTGAAGGAAATGATCAAAGATCATATCAGTCCCGAAACTCAAGAGATTGAAGCTTTGAAAGTCAGAGCTGATGAAGTTGACATTGAAGAAAGTGAAAAAATCTATGATCAGATTGATAAAATTGAAGAACGCATAGATGAGAAACTTGAAGAATTTCTTACACAGATTCTACCCACAGCTTTTGCAATTGTAAAAGATACCGCCCGTCGATTTAAAGAAAATGATGAGCTTGTTGTTACTGCCAATGATTTCGACAGAAACCTTGCAGCCCGAAAAGATCATATCAAGATTAATGGAGATCAGGCTTCCTGGAATAATACCTGGATGGCTGGAGGTAACGCTACAAAATGGGAGATGGTCCATTACGATGTGCAGTTGATCGGAGGTGTGGTTCTTCATAAAGGTAAAATTGCAGAAATGGCAACCGGAGAAGGTAAAACTCTTGTTGCAACCCTTCCTGTTTTTCTTAATGCTCTTACCGGCAGGGGCGTACACTTGGTAACTGTCAACGATTACCTTGCAAGACGTGACTCCGAATGGATGGGGCCAATTTATGAGTTTCATGGTTTATCTGTTGATTGTATTGATAATCATCAACCCAACTCTGAAGCACGCCGTCAGGCTTATTTAGCTGATATTACATTCGGTACTAATAATGAATTCGGGTTTGATTATTTGAGAGATAATATGGCCATTAATCCGGAAGATCTGGTTCAGCGCAAGCACAATTATGCCATTGTCGATGAAGTTGACTCTGTATTGATTGATGATGCCCGAACTCCTTTAATTATTTCCGGTCCCGTCCCTAAAGGTGAAGATCAGCTGTTCGATGAATTAAAACCGTATGTTGAAAAACTGGTTAATGCGCAGCGACAATTTATAAACCAGTTATTAGCTGATGCAAAACGTCTTCTTTCAAATCCGAATGCAACAGATAAAGATCTTGATGAAGGTGCGCTGTTATTACTGCGTGCCCATAAAGGTTTGCCTAAAAATAAAGCAATAATCAAGTTCCTGAGTGAAGAGGGTGTCAAAGCCCGTATGACAAAGACTGAGAACTATTATATGCAGGATAATAACCGGAATATGCATTTGGTTACAGATCCTCTGTTCTTTGTCATTGAAGAAAAGCTAAACTCAGTTGAACTTACAGATAAAGGGATTGATCTAATTTCCGGTACTCTGGAAGATCATAACTTCTTTGTGCTTCCTGATGTAGGGGCAATGATCGCTGAGATTGAGCAATCAACTACAACTCCGGAAGAAAAGGTCGAAAAGAAAGATGTCTTGCTTCAGGATTATGCTGTTAAATCTGAACGTGTTCATACGATTAATCAGTTATTGAAGGCGTACACCATGTTTGAACTTGATGTCGAATATGTGGTGATGGACAACAAGGTGAAGATTGTTGACGAACAGACAGGTCGTATTCTTGAAGGACGTCGTTATTCTGATGGATTGCATCAGGCAATCGAAGCAAAAGAGAAAGTGCAGATTGAAGCTGCAACTCAAACTTTTGCAACTGTTACCCTGCAGAATTATTTCCGTATGTACCACAAGCTTGCGGGTATGACCGGAACCGCAGAAACAGAAGCTGGTGAATTATGGGATATCTACAAGTTAGATGTCGTTGTTATTCCGACCAACAGACCTATCTCAAGAGGTGATTATGAAGATTTGGTTTATAAAACCAAGCGCGAGAAATACACTGCTGTAATTGATGAAATTGCAAAACTAAACGAAGTGGGACGTCCTGTTTTGGTCGGTACTACCTCGGTTGAGATCTCTGAATTATTAAGTCGTATGTTGAAGATGAGAGGTATTAAACACAATGTGTTGAATGCCAAATATCATCAACGTGAAGCAGAGATTGTTGCAGAAGCGGGTCATCTTGGAACAGTAACCATTGCAACCAACATGGCAGGTCGTGGTACCGATATCAAGTTGGCCCCTGAAGTTAAAGATTTAGGAGGTTTGGCAATTATTGGTACAGAGCGTCATGAATCACGTCGTGTTGACCGTCAGCTAAGAGGTCGTGCCGGTCGTCAGGGAGACCCTGGTACCTCTCAGTTCTTTGTTTCTCTTGAAGATGACTTGATGCGTCTGTTCGGTTCTGAAAGAATTACCGGAATCATGGACCGTTTGGGGTTGAAGGAAGGCGAAGTGATTCAGCATTCTATGATTTCAAAATCTATAGAACGAGCACAAAAGAAAGTAGAAGAAAATAACTTTGGGATTCGTAAACGTCTTCTTGAGTACGATGATGTAATGAACAATCAACGTGAAGTTGTTTATAAAAAACGTCGTCATGCATTATTGGGAGAGCGTCTGGAAGTTGATATTCTCAATACAATGTACGATACCATCGAGATGCTTGTGACAGAGTACCAGGATAGTAGTGATTTTGACGGATTTAAGTTAGAAGCTCTTCGTTTATTGTCAATTGAAGTGCCTGTAACACATGAAGACTTCTTCAAGTCGAATATTGAAGAGATTTCTGATAAGATCTATCATGAAATGATTTCATCTTACAATCGTAAATGTGAAATAATAGCACGTCAGGCTTATCCGGTAATTAAAAATGTTTACGAAACAAAATCTCATATCTATCAGAATATTGTTGTTCCGATTACTGATGGGAAACGCTTCTTCCAGATCATAACCAGTCTTGAAAAGGCATATAATAATCAAGGGAAAGAGTTGGTTCGTTCATATCAGAAACAAGTTGTTTTAAATACAATTGATGAAGCGTGGAAAGAGCAGCTTCGTGAAATGGATGAATTGAAACAGTCGGTTCAGAATGCTACCTATGAACAGAAAGATCCTTTGTTGATCTATAAATTCGAAGCATTTAATCTTTTCAAAATAATGATTGAAAAGATTAACCGTTCAGTCGTTTCTACTCTGACGAAAGGGCACATCCCGATCAGCGATGCTGAAGAGGTAAAAGAGGGGAGTCAAAAACATACTGATATGAGTCGTATGCAGACAAGCCGTAATGAATCTGAATCGCCTGCCGGGGAAGATACAAGAGAAAAGCAAAAACCGACTCCTGTAAGAGTAGAGAAAAAGGTCGGTCGTAATGATCCATGTCCTTGCGGAAGCGGTAAGAAATTTAAGAATTGTCACGGATTAAATGTTAGATAAATAAATCAGCTCTGTTAGGGAAACCTGACAGAGCTTTTATATAATAAACTGATACTTCCATGGAAATTGCATCAATTATTTGGAATGTTAAGCCTGAGATCTTCTCATTAGATGTTAACTGGTGGATTTTTGGAACTATAGCTCCCAGATGGTATGGCTTTTTGTTCGCTTTAGGGTTTCTGTTAGGATACAATATTGAAGAACGAATGTTTAAGTTCGAGAAAGTCAATCCCAAATGGATGGAATCTATTTTCCTTTACGTTTTGGTTGCCACAGTAGTAGGTGCACGTCTTGGACATGTATTTTTCTATGAGTGGGGTTATTATTCACAGCATCTGGCTGAAATTCCTAAAATATGGCATGGTGGATTAGCCAGTCATGGAGGAACTATCGGTATTATTATTGCCATATATTTCTTTTCGAAGAAAGTAACTCATCGCCCTATAATCTATACTCTTGACAGGTTAGCTGTCCCGGTGGCATTGGCTGCAGCATGCATTAGATTTGGAAATCTTATGAATTCCGAAATCTATGGAGTTCAGACTTCTCTGCCATGGGGTTTTATCTTCGTCCGTAACGGAGAAACATTACCGAAACACCCCACCCAGATTTATGAAGCTCTTTCTTATCTTATTACTTTTGGAATCATGATGTATCTCTATTGGAAAACGGAACTTAGGAATAAACAGGGATTCTTGTTAGGTGTTTTCTTTATAGGCATTTTCCTGACTCGCTTCTTTATCGAATTTATTAAACAGAATCAGGTTAATTTTGAAAATGGGATGGCATTGAATATGGGACAAATATTAAGTATCCCGTTTGTTTTAGCAGGAATATTCCTTATCATCAGAGCTCTGAAATTACCTGCGGTGATCTATCCTCCCTATGATCCAAAAAAAGGGTAACGCATATGCTGAATTAAATTGTTAGGTTCATCTATTCTAAGATAAAATTTATTCATATTGCTATTGAACTCTTGAACGTGGTATTGAAATCTTTCCCAAAACAGAAATTAATATTTGAAGCTTTTCTGAAGGCAGAGGGGGATTTTCAGAGATAGTATCGAGGGAAATTCCATATCTTGAAAATGGGTTGAGCAAATGAATAGAAGCAGAGGTTTAATTTGATCAGCGATTTCATTGCCTAAGAAAATAATATGATTATGCTGTGTGACAGTATAATATTAGCCTCTCCGGTTTTTCAACCGGAGAGGCTAATTTATTAAAGAGGTATATGATTGACGAAATTTATGGTCGTGGATTTACTACATCCATCTGATTCTTGATCTTTTCAACTAATTGTACTCTTTTCTTTAGAATACGGACATAATTGAATGCATCAGCTTTGATTGTATTATCTGCCAATTTAGCAGAAGAATTAAAGGCTTTCTCTGCCCAGGAAAGTGCTTCTATTGTATTCCCCTGCATCTCTGAAGCCAACGCAAGATTGTATAAAGCAAAGAATGTATGCCGGGGGTTTGTTTGTCTTTGTGCAATTTGAAGCCATATTCCGGTAGCCTGTTCCCAATTCCCCTTCTGAGCTAATGATGCAGCTTCTTTAAATTCATTTGATGCAGGAATATAGTACTTACGATTTACTTTAATCCAATGGACAGAAAGACGGTTCGCATAATTCTCTCCATTTATCAGACTCGCCTCCTGAATAGATTCTATTCTGTTTGGGATTTTTAATCGATTGCCCGGTTGATTGTAGTCAAAACTATCCCACACAACTGTATCTGTAGATGTATGGGTGTCTATGATTTTCTTTTTTACAGGATCATAAAAGCTCCATAAGGCTGCATATGTGACTTTGCTCTCAGGAGCCGGAAACCTGTTGTTGTAATTTGATCTGACAGAGTTGTGATAAGAATAAGTCTCTAATGCAATTACTCCATCTGCTTTATTCCGTTTGCATATATCTTCGATAACAGTCCATGGAATGGGAGAAAGCTCACGACCATATTCTATATCGAATGTTCTGTAATCGATTATTTTAGTATTTACTGAAACCTTATTCTCCTTAAATTGACGTGTTACTCCTACCAGACAACTTGTTGTTGCTAAGCTGTCTACATTTATGATCCTGTTATTATGATCTCTTTGTAGAAACTTGTTCTGCCTGTTATTAATTCGGAGAGTATCACCTGAAAATTTAAAGTTTCTCGAAATAAGAGCAACTGTACTCATGTGAGATGGGATAACTTTAATCGCCGGATCCATTATTTCTATTGTAATGTCACGGGATGTAAGACATGAGGTGGTGACTAGGACCATCAGAGCCAAACCTGAAGAAATTAAGAATATTCTTTTCATGTCAATATGAATGTTATTTTTCAATATCCTCGACAATTTCAATTCGTTTCTTAAGAGTCAGAAGGTAATTCTCTGTTTGCATTCGGTAAAATGACTTATATGATTTCGTTGCCCATTCAAAGGCCTCTTTGAGATTTCCATTCATTTCAGCTGCTATGGCCATATTGTATTCAGCTTTGCTTCTCATTGCGCTATTCCTATATTTTGTAAAAGGAAACCAAATTTCAGCTGCTTTATCCCATTCGTTATTTTTTACAAATGCCATTGCTCTATTGAATGCATCATTACCGAGAAATACACCTCGTTTGTCTGAGACCCATACGGGACTTAATCTTTGGGCGTAATCTTTTGCCAACCATATAGATGCATCCAGAACAGATTTCTTTGCCGAAGGGATTAAATCCGCAATGTCATTTCTTGAATAGGTGGAATGTTCAATAAATAAAGTGTCTTTTGTAAGGTGTTCGTCAATGATAGCCTTATTTACAGGATCATAAATTCTCCAAAGAGCATTCAATGAAATATCAAGGTCGACATAGTATTCCGTTGGTTCACTATAATTGCCGTAGTCTTTTGAACTGCTAATGGTTCCCTTTATTGTTGGGGCATATTTCTCCAAAACGATCAGACCATCTGTTTTGTATGTGCTACAAACATTGCTGACAAAATCCCAATCCAGTGTATCCGGAATTGAAGTCGGAGGGATAGTGCGGAATATGTTTCTATTATTAGGGACTACGACATCAAAAAATTCCGAGTCGAATAGTAATTCGGCAAAAGCCTTTACCAGTGTATCTGAAGCCATGCTGTCACAAACCTGAACCGGAGCCTTAAAACCATTACGAAGGAAATATATTTGCAATGAATCAGTCTGAACATTAACGAATGTGGAGTCCATCGAACGATTCATGATTGTAAAACTTTGCAAGTTCGAAGGGATGACCTTTTGTGCGGGCATAAGCACCTCTATCGGAAGTGTTTGATACTGCTTACATGCTTGTAATCCTATGATGAGTAGGATAATTAAAAAGCCCGGAATCCGGGAATTGAATAACATATATCTCTTCATAAAAATACCACTTTACGTTATTCCCCAATATTTAATCAAAAACCATTCCAAACTTAACAAAATTACAATGATTATGCAGAGAGAACGAAAATTAATAAGCTAAGATTCAATGCCAGAATCTTAATTTTTGATCCAATATCATCTTTAGTGTCTTTACATTTATCTTCTTCGCAAGAATATGTTTGTCTTTATCAAGAAGGTAAATACATGGTGTAGTAGTTAGATTATAAAGTCTCCAAAATCTGGAAGAGCGATCAGGATCATAAACATGGATCCAGTTTTGAAGATCATGTTCTTCAATAAATTTATTCCACGCTACCTTATCGGTCTGAGTATTTACGGCAAATATTTCAACGCCACTGTCTTTATATGGGATATAAACCTGTTTCAGAAGCTTGGGGATTTCATCTTTGCAGTACCCGCAATTCGGTTCCCAGAAAATCAGAACAGTGTATAGAGCGTTAACTTCCGAGAGTCTGTAAAAGCGGCCTTCCTCAGTTGATGGCAACATCAAATCAGGTGCAATCTTGCCTATCATGTTTGGACTGTTCAAATCAACCTGCTCTTTGATTTTTTTTAATGTAGCCTGATCAACCCAGGACGGAGTATTTCTAAGATAGTATTTCTCTGCTGTATAAACAAAAGCCCGATCCATTCCCATGACCTTTGAATTTATCATCAATTCAATGATGGTATTTAATACATTTTGTCTTACAACTCCCTGGCAACGTTTTACTATTTCATTGACAGCATTGGTGATTGAGTCCGGATTCTGAAGAGTCAAATCTTCAAGGTAGCTTTTAATCTTTGTGGAGAAGACCGGAGTCCGTAATACTCTTTCGTCATTAAAAGGAAAATTATCTAAGTTGTGCTGATGCTGATAGTTATATTCCATCACCCACATAAGAGAATCCCGATGGGGAGTATTTCCCGGTAGCTCGAACTTCGGAGTTTCAGGAATTATAAGCGATTGAAGAAAGATAGCCAACATTGAACCCGGGTATAAGGCTACTTGTTGCTTCCAATATTGAATGACTTTGTGATCCTGCTGTTTCAACTGTTTCTGAATTGCATCAATTGAATCATTGGTCAGTCCCGGCTTTTGTAATTTCACAGTAAGCCGGCTGCGAATCTCCTGATTCTTCTGAAGAAAAGCCTGATAATCCATAAATGCTACACTTTCTTTGTTCCCTGTAACTTCTGGATATGGGACTGACGGATTAATCTTTACCGTAAGGTTTTGATTTGTTCCTATCAGAAAATCGTAATGGTCTCCTTTATTTAGCAAGATGCTATAGATCCCTTGAGGAAGTTTTCTTTTTCCTTTAATAATACATGTTCCCTCTTTATCTGCTTTTACGGTCTCCTTATTCAATAAATTCTGATTTAAATAATAGGCAAAAGTGAGCGTTGAATCGGCTGCCTGGGGATAGATTACTTTAATTTCGTATTGTGCAAACAATTGAAGTTTGAAAAGGAAGAAACTGAAAAATAAGAATATAAAGAAAGTTCTCATACTTCATGGATTTTAAAAAGCCAACCGAATTAGATGCACTGTATTCACTTGGTTTGAATAATCCGAATATACCAAATTAATGCGAAGAACAATGTCTGAATCTTCAAAAGGTCTTTGTAGTGCTTTTAATTTTTTGGTCCGAATATCTTCGGAATATGATGCGAGCAGGATTACTTTCTTTGTTAGGCAGATTGATAAGATAAAGTATCCGCTCAAAGACAATACTTTTAGCGGATTCTTTATCCATGAGTAAAAAATACTTCTTAAAAGAAGCCTTCATGGTAATTATATAAAGGTGACGTGTGTGAAGAATATGCTTGAAGTTCGCAATTCTGCCAACTAAAATGAGCTCAGGAATTCTGCCACACGAATCAGATCAGCTTCTTTTTTGACTCCGAGTTTATTTTTCTTAAGAAAGTCTTTAATCTCATTCTCTTTTAAAGGGAATAGTTCGTTTATAGACTTTACTCCTGATATTTTGTGTGCGAAACCATCAGTTGCAATCAACAAATAATAATCATTTGATTGCCTTACATACTCAGCAGGTTTAGGATCTGAATAAGCTACCCGTTTTTGTGCTTCGTTATAGGCTACATTATATTTTTCGAGAAGAGTTACTTTCCCATTTGTGATTTTCCTGTAATAGGTAGAAGCTTTATTCTGACCAACAGATGCGAGGATAAAAATGTCTTCTCCAATCTTTGCGCTTTTAATAAAGTTATCTTTGGGAACCATATATGCACGTTTGTCCTGCTTGAATTCAACCTGATCTTGATATATATTAAATCTCAAATCGAGTCCTTTGTAAATTAATCCTTTAACAGTTTCAATTTCACCTGATTTAAACTCATCAGACAAAAAAGGTGAACCATTATAGTTGTGAACAGTTCCGTTGAGTACTCCTTCTTGATATTTTGCATTTTTAACGTCATTCATGAAATTAAAAACCGTTAAGTCCTGTGATTTTGCAATAAGAGAAGCACAGAATACAAAAAGGAATAGAATAATTTTTTTCATAATAATTGGTTTTAATATTCTTGGGGTTAAAAAGGATACCTTTAAATCAACATGTTTTAGATTGGCATTCGCTATATAGATCATCCTGCAATGTTATGTCTTTCATTTTTAGATAATAAATCTGAATGCCTTACAAATATAGTGATTTTAATTTTACATTGGGTTCATTTATAACCTTTGAGATGCAAGTTTTATTATGTATAGGTGAAATAAAAAAGGGAAAGACAATCTAATAAGTTCGGTTTAACTTCTTAGATATGATAATATTTCGGATGCTCAGAGGTACATTAAGGTTTGTATTTAGGTAATTAAAAATTCTTGATGAAATTATATCGGACTGTTAAGATTTCCCTTCCCTTTTGAGAGTATAGAGTACTTATTGCAATGCTGGTGAATAGATTTGCCTTATGTCAAAGAACGACCTTCATTGTAGTTAAGTTTTAGTATTTCAAATAGATCGATTTATAATTTACTCTTCTTAAGTTACAAAAAATAGAGGAGACATCAAAGTTTAATGTGAATGGAAATAGACTCATATGTGAAAAATCAGCATTCAAAGAATAGACCACTCAGCCAATAAATAATTTTTTTGTTTAGAGTCAGTAAGATTCTTTCTTTTGGAACAATTATTGTTTGTTAAACTGAAACTGTTAATTTATGATAGCTATTCTTTTTCACCCTTTTTTAAGGAAAAAGTGTTTTACCTATGGGAGATATTAGTGCAAGGCTAGATGAATAATCCATGATTTTCTTTCCGAGAATCAATTTGTTTGTCTGAAAATACTGAATGATAGATATTTAAAATGATTGATAGAATGAAACGATTAGCTTTTATTTTCTTATTAATTTTATTTAGTTTTCTTTCCAGATCGGGGATGGGGCAAGTTGCGAAT
>JAUZOB010000072.1 GCA_030706665.1 Bacteroidota bacterium | reverse complement strand
AGTTCCTTTTTTCAAATCCTGATCGAAAAGACTGGATCCGTTCATATCACCTCTTTTGGTTCCCATTTCCCATTTTACAGTGAAGCCATTGTCGCTGAAATCGCCTGCATTTGGATTTGTTCCGTTATGACCGATCAAAATTCTTTCAGTGTTTGCAAGAGCCAGAGGTGCTGCAACCGTGTTGTTCTTGATCGGTTTGGTTCCGGTATAAGCTACGCTCAAACCAACATTGTTCAATGGCATTGTTGTTGTTCCATCAGTGTGAGTAAAATTGCTTACTGCTTTTGCACTCAGATTCCAGTTTGAAGTTGAAGAAACTGCTCCTACTGAAGTGTACGATCCGTCTGAACCCAAACCGTTTTTGTAGTCACCCAAAGTTACAAAGTCGAAGGTGATGCCCTTGGTGTCAAGTTGAAGAGCTAAAGTCGTTTTTAAATTAGCTGTCAATGTGATTACTTGTGAGTCACTAACCGGTGTTTTACCGTCTCCTACTTTCTGTGCGAAAGAACCGAATGATGCTAATGCGATTGCTGCGATTGATAATACTAACTTTTTCATGATGTCCTATTTAATGTTTTTGTTTCTATTTCTTTGTTTCCATTTAAACATTATCAATAGGTGTGCCAATATACTTAAAGATCAAATAATGAGAAGTATACGATATTGGTGTGACTTTGTTGATAATCACAAAACGAAGAGTAGGGGTAAAATGAAATAGGTGATGAGTGCGTTATTATTTGTAAGTGTCACTAAATCAGCTATGTTTCAATAATGAATAGTGATATTCGAAAGCGAATAGATGGTAGTGAAAACCTATAAAAGGTGGGATTCCTTTTTAATTTTTTCGAAGTATTTTACCTCGTTTATCATCAACAAGGATCGAATCGTAAGATTTTTTTATCAAATTCTCTGATAAAAATAAAATATTGCCATTATCTAA
The DNA here is from genome assembly GCA_030706665.1 of Bacteroidota bacterium. Classification (GTDB taxonomy): domain Bacteria; phylum Bacteroidota; class Bacteroidia; order Bacteroidales; family Prolixibacteraceae; genus JAUZOB01. The sequence continues at coordinate 11,101 of JAUZOB010000072.1, read as the reverse complement.
AAAAATTGGCTCGTCAAAGTCGTTATATTTCCCTTGCTGATATAAATTCTCAAACTTCCATTCATAACCTCCTGTATTGATGTTTAATTTTCCGATAAAGCCAATTGTGCTTAAATAGGCATTGTCTCCAAATATGACAGGACGCGACATGTTGAATGCATAAATATTTGTAGCCCAGATTATTTTCTTCTGAAGAGGTGCAATTCGCTTGGCTTCACTAATGCCATTATCTCCATCAGCGATTGAATAAAAACAAACAAGGTCATTATTGATCGGGTAGATATATAAATCTTCAATGAAATCATTGCTTTTGATCTTTAAGTCAAAGAATAATTTCTTGTTGTGATGGTAGAGCTTTCCTTTTGGAGTAATTAATAATTTCTCACCTTTGATTATGACAAACATTGTATCTGATTCAAATTCGAATTGGCTGGTGTGTTGAACTTCTAACGGGTATTGAATTAATGATTTTATTTTTGATGCAAATTTTATGCTGTCCTTCGAAATTCGGCTTTTGGAAGACGTCGTATTACTTTCTGCTTGTTTGTTGGTGTGATCGCATCCGGCGACAAGAGTCATCAATAAACATAGATTACATGCATATATAATTGCTGTTATCGATTGTGCTATCTCAGATGTTCTTATCGTATAGAGATATTTATTAATCGTATTAAGTTTCTGAGATATGGTAAAATTAAATCTCATATAGGATGACTGTTTGTTTAGATATTAATTTTTCGAATTAATTGTATCTGAAGTTACAAATATAAGGGAAAAGAAGATGTTTGACTGGTAACAACAGTTATTCGTCATCATCTAAAATCTCAGAGTTGATTAATCCTGGTATTAGTTGTTGACTTTCAACAGAAGGGAGAGCCTGTACTTCTCTTAGCTTACGATTAATAGCTTTGGTCCTTTTCCCTATTAGCTCATCAATTGTACTACTTGCTGTGTTCAGATTCTTTTGTGTTTTTTCTAACAGCCCTCCAAATTTTTCAAATTCGGATTTTACTGCGCCAAGTATTGCCCAGACTTCACTACTCCTTTTTTGCAAAGCGAGTGTCCTGAATCCTATTTGAAGGCTATTAAGAATAGCTGCCAGAGTTGTCGGTCCGGTTACAATGATTTTATAGTTTTGTTGCAAATCCTCTAGTAAACTGGCTTTTCTGACGACTTCTGCGTAGACTCCTTCAAATGGGAGGAACATGATTCCAAAGTCTGTTGTGTGCGGAGGATCAATATATTTATCACGAATATCTTTCGCCATCTTTTTGATGGTATTCTCCAGGTTCTTTCGGGCTGCTTCGAATTGTACGGGATCTCCTAAATCGTAAGCTGTTTGCAATTGTTCGTAAACATCTTTCGGAAATTTAGCGTCAATGGGCAGATATACTTTTGTTTGTGTATCATCGCGACCGGGAAGTTTGATTGCAAATTCAACCAGGTCTGATGATCCCTGTTTTGTTTTTACGTTTGTTTCGTATTGATCCGGAGCCAGAATTTGTTCCAAAAGCATTGCCAATTGTACTTCTCCGATTCCTCCTCTCATTTTTACGTTGCTGAGAACTCTTTTTAATCCACCGACATCTTGTGCAAGATTCCTCATCTCTCCAAGACCCTTTTGAACAGCTTCTAATTGAGTACTGACTGTTTCAAATGATCGGCCGATACGTTCGTTTAAGGTCTTCTGTAATTTCTCATCGACTGTAGCTCGCATCTCTTCCAGTTTCTTATCTGTGTTAAGAAGGAGCTCTGATTGTTTTATTTCCAGTTGCCCAAATTTTTCTCTTTGTAATTCATTGAAAGATTGAACATTCTTGTCAAATAGCTCTCCAAAGCTCCTGATTGCTTTTTCATGCGACTCACGAATTTGAACGTTATCTTGTTTGGCTTGATCTGTGAGTTCTTTGAGCTTTTGCTGCACCTGGACATTTATCTTTTCGAGCTGAATGATATTGCTGTCTGAGAATTCTTTTAACTGGTGTGCTTGTTCTTCACGGTTAATGCGATTGTTTTGATCTGTCTTCTCGATAAGAGCTGTTACTTTTTCTTCAAGGGTAATTGTTAGCCGTTCCAGTGCTTTATGATTTTGTTCGGATATTAATCTTAAAGTGTCTGCAACCTCTTTTCTGAATGTATTGAGGGTGGTATTGAGTTCTTGTCTGTTTCGGGATGAAAGATTTGAGCTTTCTTCGCGATTAATGCGGAAATCTTCTTTTAGATTGTTTTCAATTTTAGTGAGGGTACGCTCAAGTGTATCTAACTTTGAAGTGAATAGCGGATTCCCATTGTTCGATTTTGACCGTTGTGCAAATGATATTATGATATTAACTATCACTAAAACGATGAGAATATAGATAAGAATTTCCATTTTACTTTTTTCAGTTTTGTTTTACTGATTTTATAGTATTGAAAAAAATGATCCAATAAATGGCGGATTAAAGCTTGTGTTCTTGGTAAAATGTAATTGTTTTGTGCCTAATCGTTGTCCTATAAAATCAAGATGAAATGAATGTATTAGTACGATTTTGATAATCTGTGTATTGCCGTTATTGTATTGGTGCATTTAATTATAATGATTATCATCGATTACAGCAAATATACAGAATTCTGACTTCTATACTGCTTCGAGTCATATTCATTTTATGTTAGAAGAATTAAGTTTTGAGATATTTGAAATTGAAAACTTTTAAAACAATCCTTGAAAGAAATCCTTGGTTTGAGAGTCTTGGCTAAATTAAATAAATGTCCCGCTGACCAATAAATACCATGACTGATGAATATTCTTCTCAGACCTTGAGTGCGTATGATCTTCGTTTCATCAATACTCCAAATTTTACTCGTATAGTGAAAGGAAGGATGATCTTTGCCAGTAGTTTTGTGAAAAACTCTATTTCTGTATTCAGTTGTGCCGTTATTAGGGTATAAAAAATCAGCGGCAGACTAATGTATTTAAGTCTGCCGCTGATTTTTAATGGATAATATATCCGTAGGAGAATCTCTAAAAAGAATAGTTTTTAGAAATTCAGTGTATCAATGAAATGATAAAGACCACCTGCAAATGTAAGAACCAGAATTCCGCAACCACAAGCCAGTAGAACAAGACTTGTTTGCCAGTTTCCTTTTACCAAAGGCATTTCTGCTTCTTCTTTATCGATGAAGAAGGCTTTGACAATTCTCAGATAGTTGTATAAGGAAAGTACGAGATTAATCGCTGTAATTCCGATTAATATATAGCTTCCTGCACCCATACCTGATGTCAACAGAAAGAACTTCCCGAAGAATCCGGCAGTAGGAGGTACACCTGCCAAAGAGAATAATGCAATTGTCATTACGATTGAAAACAGGGGATTGGTTTTATAAAGCCCCTTTAAATCGGAGATTTTTTCTTTTCCTGTTTTGTCTGAAATTGCTTCGATAACACTGAAGAGAACAACATTACTGAGCAGGTAAATTATGACAAAGTAAATAACTGAGTCAATCCCGACTTTTGATGCTGATGTTATCCCTACCAGTACAAAACCAACTTGAGCAATGGATGAGAAAGCAAGGAATCTTTTGAAATTATTTTGACGTAATGCAAAAAGATTTCCGATTGTCATACTCAATGCAGCAAGGATTGAAATTGTATAGAGCCAGATTTCAGTGATATTTTTAAAAAGGGAATACAGAACAGTCATGAGAACGAATATCCCTGCTCCTTTTGAAATTACTGCATAGAAATTTGATACCGAAGTCGGAGCTCCTTCATATACATCTGCTGTCCAAAAATGGAATGGCACAACGGAAACTTTAAATGCAAATCCGCTGAGCATAAAAATACATGCCATCAGTGAAAGAGCATTTGGTTGTAAGTGTTGAGAGATTGACTGGAAACTCAAATCTCCGACTGCTCCGTAAAGCAGAGAGATTCCGAAAAGGGTGACCCCGGTAGAGAAAGCTGAAGATAAGATGTATTTGACACCGGCTTCTGATGATTTCTGACTATTGGTATTCAATGCAGCAAGTGCGGCCATCGGAAGAGAGGATAACTCTAATCCAAGATATAAGACAAGAATATGACCACTTGAAAGCATTACAAACAATCCAAGCAGGCTCGAAAGCAACAAAATATAGTATTCTACTGCCTTTCTTGATTTGGCAACCCAATTATACCCCGATAAAGAAATTAACAATATTCCGAGGTTGAGGACATTTTTCTCCAATGCAATAATCCCTGATGAACGGAAGAATCCTTGAAAAGCGGAACCTTCAGGCATAGGAAGAAATCCTGCGATAAAGTTGATGAATAGCATTGCATTGACAACATTCAGGAACCTGGAAGGCTTTTTATCGAAATCTGTAAGGTTTAGTACAAAAAGTACGAATATCATGAAAACGATAATTCCTTCATATCGGAGAAGTAATAACGATTCGTTAATCATCATTCAATGTTTTTCAGTATTAGAGAATAATTCTGTTAATAATGTATTGAACATCAGGTTCTATTAACCGGATGAACAGGAAAGGCGCAACACCAATAATGACAATACCAACTACCAGTAAAATGGTTGCAGCTCTTTCGCTCCAAGTTGCATCGGTAAGCATTAAATAGGTTTTATTCGTAACGGTTCCCCATATTGCTTTCCCAACAGCTCTTAAGATGTAGACTGCTGTTATTACAATTGAAGCGCAAGCAAGAATGGTCGCTACCCGATAGAAAAGTCCTGCTTTTTCCCATGATCCGGTGAAAATAGTCATCTCTGAGACAAATCCACTAAATCCGGGTAATCCTAAAGAACATAGACCTGCAATGATAAACGCAGTACCGATAAACGGAAGTTGTTTAAGCATTCCTCCCAGTTGGTCACTCATACGGGTATGTGTTCTATCGTATATCATCCCGATTGCGGCAAAGAAAAGTGCTGTCATGAGTCCATGTGATACCATCTGCATTACTGCTCCGGCAAATGCGGTCTTTGTTAACATCGCAATACCCAAAACTACAAATCCGCAGTGGCTCACGGAAGAATATGCATTCATATACTTCAGGTCTTTTTGCATTAATGTTGCAAATGCACCATAGACAATTGCAATTGAAGCAAGAATGATAAAGATCCATGATAATTCTTTGGCTGCAGTCGGCATTAAATAGGTTGCAACTCTTAAACAACCGTAACCTCCAAGTTTCATAGAGATGCCTGCAAGGAACATTGAAGCAGCAGTCGGTGCTGAAGAGTGACCGTCAGGTGCCCATGTATGAAATGGGAACATGGCAGTAAATACTCCGAACCCGACAAAGGTCAGAACATATATTACTCGTTGAATTTCGGCTGGAAGATGAATCTTTGAAAGTTCAAGAATATCCCAGGTGTTATGAGGACCAAAATAGCCTGAAGCAAAATAGATTCCTACAATCCCAAGGAATACCATTGCTGACCCTGCCATAAGCATCAAGGCAAGTTTCATTGCATTGTTTTCTTTCTTTCCACTTCCCCAGATTCCAATCAGCATATATTTTGGAACGACTGCTATTTCAAGGAAGAAGAAAAGCATAAACAGGTCAAGTGACATGAAAAAACCAAATGCTCCGGTACTTAAAAGCATGATAAAGAAGAAAAATTCTTTAACTTGATTTTTTATGTTCCAGGATACTAGAACACCGGCAAGAACAACAAAGCCTGTAAGCAGCATCATTACGAGTGAGATTCCGTCGACACCGGTATGAAAGTTAATGTGTAATGTCGAAAACCAGACAATATTGCTTTCAAAAAGCATCTGGCTTTTATCGCCTGCACTTCTGATTGCCTGATAAAGAAAAGTTATATATCCTGTCAACGCTATTTGAATGATACTTCCAATCAGTGCGATTGACTTGGTCCCTTTATCACTTTTGGGTAGAAGTAATAAAACTGAAGTGAGAAGGGGGCAGATTATTAATAAAGTTAGGATACTCATCAATTATAAGAATTTAATCAGTATTAGTACAACTAAAACAATCACGCCACCAAGGAAATACATTGTATATCCCTGAAGTTTGCCTGATTGAAGGTTCTTTATTGCATTGGATGTATTTACACTTGTAGAACCTGTTCTCTGAATCATTCCATCAACAACATTCCGATCAAACCATGCAGCAGGTCTTCCAATAAGGTTGAAAATGACTTTATGAGTTAAGAAAAGATAGATCTCATCAATAAAGAACTTCTTATATGCAGCTTCGTAGAAATTGCCCAATAATTTAGTGACCTTCTGTGGAATCTCATTCTGTTTTTTATACATGAATGCTGCCACAAGAATACCTCCTAATCCGAGGCATACAGGCAAAACTGAGAACATCACGTGAATGGGTAATTCAATTGCTTTCCCGGTTGCACTAACATATTTCCCAAAAGGAATAAGACCTGCTAAGACTGCACCTATAGCCAGAAGAATAAGTGGAATATTCATAGCCCACTGTCCTTTTTCATGATTGTGTGCGTGCGCATCAACAGGCTTGCTCCAGAAAATGCTGAAATATAAACGGAACATGTAAAAGCTGGTTAGTGCACTGGTAAATAAACCAACATAGAATACAGGAGGATTACCATGGGCTGCGGCTGAAAGGATTGCTTCTTTACTAAAGAAACCTGAGAAAGGAGGAATCCCCGCAATTGCAAGGCAAGCCAGTAAAAATGTGATGTGTGTGATCGGCATTGACTTCCTTAACCCGCCCATATCTTTCATTTCATTGCTATGTACTGCATGGATAACAGAACCGGCACAAAGGAATAATAAAGCTTTGAAGAAAGCGTGAGTGAATAAATGGAACATTGAAGCGGTAAAACCTTCATCGTGTCCTTCACCCCAACCTGCTACACCTAATGCGAACATCATAAAACCAATCTGAGAGATGGTAGAGTAGGCAAGTACTTTTTTGATATCAGTCTGGGCGCAGGCAATCAATGCAGAGAAAAGAGCAGTGAATGAACCTATGTATGCAATGCCCTGAAGTACTTCCGGAGCCGATATCGAATAGATAGGGAACAGCCTGGCCACAAGGAATACTCCGGCAACAACCATCGTCGCAGCATGGATTAATGCAGAAACAGGTGTGGGACCTTCCATTGCATCCGGCAACCAGATGTGTAATGGGAACATTGCTGACTTACCGGCACCACCCATGAAGACAAGAATAAGAGCCCATGTAAGACAAGACATTCCAAGGAAGCCACTGCCTGTTAAAGAATCGAGGGCAACGCCCGGATGGGTTAAACGATCGATCAATGTCAGAAAGTCGAAAGTCTTTGCTCCGGTTCCTAAAATCAGAATTCCGATCAGAAATCCGAAATCGGCAAATCTTGTTACGATAAATGCTTTCTTGGCTGCAGCAATCGCTGATGGTTTATTGAAGAAGAAACCAATCAGAAGGAAAGATGATATACCAACCAACTCCCAGAAGATGTACATCTGAAAGATATTAATCGACAAAACCAATCCTAACATTGAAAAGGTAAATAAAGAAAGGTAAGCATAATAGCTTTTCAAACGTTCTTCACCTTTCATGTATCCGATGCTGAAAATATTAACCATTGTCGAAATACAGGTGATAACAAGTAACATCATTACTGAAATCGGATCGACAATTAATCCCAGGTCAATAGACATACCCGGAGAGAATCGGAGCCATTCGAATCTTGCTACGATCTGTGGAGCATATACTCCACCTACACTGCCTTTAACAAAGAAGTAGTCAAAGGCTACGGCTATAGAAAAAATGAGGGTTGTTATCAATGTTAAACAACCAACAGAGACTGCCATCCCTGTCGATAGTTTCCGCCCCGATAATCCTATAAAAAGGAAACTAAGCAGGGGCAGTAACAAAATGAGTAAGATATAGATATCTGAATTCATAATCTAATATTTCATCGTGTCTGTTTCTTCAATATCAATTGTCTTAAACTTGCGGTATATGTTTATGATAATTGCAACTGCCAATGATACTTCTGAAGCAGCGACGGCAATAATGAACAGTGTAAAAAAGATACCTTCAAGTTGATGCGGATAGAGATATCTGTTAAAAGCGACGAAATTAATATTCACGCTATTAAGGATAAGCTCAGTCGACATTAGCATCGTAATCATATTACGACGAGTGAAAAATCCATATATACCGATAAAGAACAAAATTGTGCTTAAAATCAGCATATGTGCCAATGGTACTTGTTCCATGATATTTATTCTTTTTTATCTTTTACTGCAATAACAATACATCCGATCAGTGCTGCCAGAATCAGAAAACTGATGATCTCAAACGGATAAACGTATCCGTGTTGTTGATAATCGAGCATCTGACGTCCAATGTTCCGGATTGATAAATCAACTGCCGGCTTATTGGTAGCAGTAAATGTATTGCGAAGAATTATCCATCCAGATAATGCTAATCCTGACAATGCGATAATGCCGCCTATCAGTGAACGCTTCGTCAATGCACAAGGAAGTTTATCCCCTGATCTGTGTGTAAGGAAAATAGAGAAAATGATTAGAACAACAATCCCGCCAACATACACCATGATCTGTAATGCTGCAATAAAGTCCATTTCCATCAAAAAATAGATTCCTGCAATGCTGATTAAAGAGAAGAGCAGATAAATCGCCGAACGGAAAATCATTCGGGAAAAGATTGTTAAGGCGCTACAAACAATAGCAAGAGCACCTAAGATGTAAAAAGCAATTGCCTGAGCACTCATTTTTCTTTTGATTTTAGTTTAGAACCAGGTTTATTGAGCACCTTTAGAAACGCATCCTTTGTGTAGGAGGCATGTTCAAATTCATTGCTCATCCTAATAGCATCACTTGGACATGCATCAATGCATGATCCGCAAAAGGTACACAAATCGATATGGTAAATCCATTGTTTGAGGACCTTCTTTTTCTTGCCTTCAGGAGTCTCAATCATTTCTGATTTTACTTCAATAGATCCGTTTGGACAACTCATCTGGCAGAGAGAACAAGCAGTACAGCGATGTTCATTATTCTCATCATGTGGCATCACAACCTCGCCATGAAAACGCTCGGCAATGTATAGGGTTGTCCCTCTGTTGTCAGGATACTCTTGTGTTAAAATCTTCTTCGGGTGTACCAGGTAATAGCCAGTTGTCATCATACCGGTCCATAAGGAATAAAACCCGTGGAAGATGTCGTAAAAATATTTATAAATGCTTCTCATCGACAATTAATATTAAAAGTGCCATCCCATTAGCGTAATAAACGCTGCAAATAAAAGATTGACAATGCTGATTGGAAGGAGATATTTCCATTCCAGTTTCAACAATTTATCAATTCGCATTCTAGGGAAAGTCCACCTGAACCAAATCATTAAAAACAGAATGAAGAATGTCTTTCCGAAAAACCACACGATGCCAGGAATGAAATCCATGATGTGATTAAAGACTGTAAGACCCGGGATGTGGAAGGGCATCCATCCTCCTAAGAACAGCGTTATGTTCAACATTGCAAGGATGAACATTGTAGTATATTCGGCAAGGAAAAACAAAGCGAACTGTATTCCTGAATATTCGGTATGGTATCCTCCGGTTAGCTCTTGTTCCCCTTCGGCAAGGTCAAACGGTGAACGGTTTGCTTCGGCTGTACTTGCAATGATAGAAATAACAAAAGCAATGATTGCTGGTATATGGCCTCTTAAAATCCACCATCCGTCTGTTTGTGCTAAGATGATGTCATTTAAACTCATGCTTCCGCTCATCACAATGATTGCGGCAATTGAAAGACCTGCTGATAATTCATAACTTACAATCTGTGCTCCGCTTCGAAGGGCTCCTAATAAAGAGTATTTGTTGTTACTGGCCCATCCTCCCATCAAGATTCCAATAACGGAAAGGGAAGAAATTGCTGTAACATAGAATACTCCGATATTCATATCCCAAAGTACAATTCCTTTTGCAAATGCGAATGGTGCAAGTGCTAAAAAGCCAACTACGGTGATTATGATTGGAGCTAATTTGAACATTGGCTTATCTGCATTGTTTGGAGTGATACATTCTTTCAGCATTAGCTTAACTGTATCAGCAATAGCCTGAAGAGTACCCCATTTCCCAACGCGATTCGGCCCCCAACGCATTTGAAAGAAGCCTGCAAACTTACGTTCAGCATAAACCATTATAATTGCCATTGCGACTACAAGGGCAATTACGGCAACTCCGGCAAGTACCAACTCTGCTCCATAAGCTACTGTCCCATTCAAATATTGAAACAGCATCTTGTGAATCCATTGGGTAATGTCTGACAAAGAAATCATTAGTAACATATTTATAAGATCTATCGGTCAATATCTGGAATAATTAAATCGAGTGTAGCCATGATTGCAACCATGTCGGCAATCTTAGTCCCTTTAAGCATAGGAGGTAAAATTCCTAAGTTAGAGAAGCAGGGAGTCCGGTATTTTAAACGATAAGGCTTACTTCCTCCATCGCTGGTAATATAAACACCTAATTCTCCACGAGCTGTTTCTACACGCTGATAATATTCTCCGGCAGGAAGTTTGACAACTCCTTTTAAGTTTTCGCGATAGCTGCCTTCGGGAATATTGTCGATAAGCTGTTCGATGATGTGAATTGATTCGCGCATTTCATCAAGACGAAGCAAATAACGATCGAAGCAATCACCACCGGTACGGATAATTTCTTTAAACTCAACTTTGTCATAGGCTTCATAAGGATGACGCTTGCGAATATCACAAACAACACCTGACGCACGGGCAATAGGACCGCTACATCCATAAGAAATAGCATCTTCCGCGGAAATGTGTCCGACTCCCTTTAATCTTGACTGCAGAATGACATTCCCGGTGAGAAGTTTGTCATATTCATGCATTGTGTCTTTAAGTTGATTAAGAACCTCTTTTACACGTTTGACGAAAGTAGGATAAAGATCTTTCATGACTCCCCCCGGAACAATGTAGTTCATTGTTAAACGTGTACCGCAGGTTTCTTCCAAAATCTCAAAGATGATTTCTCTTTCTCTGAATGCCCAAAAGAATGGGGATACAGCTCCCAAATCTAATCCTAATGACCCAAACCATAATTGGTGAGAAGTAATACGGGTCAATTCTGCAATAATAGTT
>JAUZOB010000071.1 GCA_030706665.1 Bacteroidota bacterium | reverse complement strand
TTAAGGTTCCCATCCAAAGCATGTCTAAAGCTTTGTTTTGGATGGGATAAAGAAGTCCTGATGTGGTAATTTTTAATTTGGGGTCATTGCAAAAGATGGAGATCTGTTGGCCGGGATAGCTTTTCAACTCTCCAGATTGAAGCAATGCTTGAAATGATCCGAAGTCTGTAAACATTGAGATGTTTCGATTCTTCGCGTATAGCGGAAGAAGAAAAATATTTCCTAATGTGTGGTCTTCCCTTTCACCAGTGGCTCCCAGTATCGCGATATCATTGAATCCTTGTTTGATACACCAATTGACTGATTTTGTCAGGTCGTTGATTTCCTGAGACCGGAAACGATGTGTGACCGAAGAGAATTCCTTTCTGAGTTCGGGAGAAAGCGAATCAAGATCTCCGATGATTGCATCAGGCTTTTTTCCGTAGTTCAGAAGCTTTCGGACTGCTCCGTCGCAACAGATAATATGGTCAGCTTCTTCTAATATTTTTAATGGAATTTCGTGGGAAGGGAAAGTTCCATCAGCGAGGATTACCGTAGAGTATTTTGTCATAAAAAATAAAGGGCCTTGTTTGTCAAGGCCCTGATTTTAAAAAGAGTTTTTATTTTTTATACAAGAGCCATGCATCTACATACTGAGGGAAATCAGTGCGGATTTTGATTACACGTTCACGAGCCTGAGCTTCAACATTAAAGGCATCGACGCAAATTCTGAAATTACCTGTCTCACTTACCAATGTATAAGGTTTGAATCCCTGAGATTTAAGGATGTCTTTTGCTTTTTCAGAATTCTCTTTTTGACTGAAACTTCCAAGTATTACAAAAAACTTCTTGTTAGCATTAGCAGCCTGATCCTGTTCCTGGTCGAATGAGAATTGTTCGGAACGAACTGAAACTTTCTCAGATGAATTAGGACGTGTTGCTTTTGCAGGTTTAGTTACTTTGCTTACATTTTTATTCTCTGAGAAATAGTTTGCATTGTCACTTCCGGCTACTACTCCTGCGTCAGAATTTACGTTTTCCTGAGCGGTAGTATTTTTTCCGGCTTTCTTAAAAATCTTACAGGATCCAAATAAGAAAATACAAGCGATTAATGGTAAAATTAGAAGCCTCATAGCATTAATTTTTTAATTAAATTGTTTCAAAATGCAAATTTAATCTCATTAGAGATTAAATCCTGCAAATTTTAACAATTTTTATTTAAACTAAACACAAAAAACAGATTAAACTATTAAAAAAGAAAAGATTGTATTTCTCCTTCTTGCTTTTTTGTCTTTTAAACATATAATGTCTCAGCTGACATTAGCTTCATTTCTTTCTTCCATTGGAAGTAACCTATGACGGAAAGAATGATATATACTCCGTATAGTAAAGCTGTGGGATTTAATCCCCGGTAGAGGTAGAGTGCCGTTGAGCATATATTGACAACAATCAAAACGGACCATTGCTCCAGAATTTTCCGGGCAAGCATATAGGTAGCTATAATACTAAGTGTTGTTGGGAAAGCATCACAATAGGGAACCGGGGAATCAGTACATTTGACAAGTATAAAAGCGAGCAGAGCGTAAAGTGGAATTGTTATCATGATTAGTTTACCGGCCATGGGCAGTTTAAGTTTGCTAATGGGCAGGTCTTTCCCTGTTTCTTTGCTCTTCCCGCTTAACCAGATTAACCATCCATAGATGCTCACAACGAGGTAATAAAACTGTAAGCCCATGTCCGCATATAACTTTGACATGAAAAATATGTAGATGTAAAATGCTGACATCAGAATGCCTACCGGCCATAACCAGATATGTCCTTTTATTTCAAACCACACATAAATGAATCCCAGTATAGTCCCGGTCAATTCTACCCAATTGGCAATAATCCATGAAATCATAATTGCAGTACGATGTCTTTAGTTTAATGAAATGAATTTTCTCCCTTTTCTGCTTAACTCTTGGGATAACAAGTGTTTTTGATAAAAATATATTTCTTTTATGAAGACCGTAATGTATAAAAAATTGCAGATCCTTGTTCCTGAATAATCTTTCCTCCCTGTTCCATTATTCGAACAAGGAGGAAAGAATCTTATAAAACAATTGGCGACTTAAATGTGGTAGTAATATTTTCCACAAAACGCGGGCTTGGATGTCGGATGTATTCCTGAGATTAGAATCTCAGTGTAATACCGCTGAGGAAATGGATCCCTGCCTGAGGGAAATAATAGGCCCATGTTTTCTCAACACCCTCTTCATACCAGTTCCCTCCATAAGCATTGCTCTCGTATTTTGAGTTAAAGAGGTTGTTAACTTGGAGGAAAAGGCTGCATTTTTTTACAGCACCCAATGTGAAGTTGTAATCCGTGCGCAGGTTGTTTACAAAGTAGGCATCCAGCTGACGGTCTTTGCTTGATGTATTGTCGAAATATTGTTTGCCGACATATTTGGAGATCAGTTTCAGATCGAAATGTGAACATGGCTCAAAAGCGAATGTACTTGCGGCAATTACGTCAGGAGAATAAGCAATGTCAGTATTTCCTTTCGAACGGGCTTTGTATTCTTTTTTATCATACCATTGGGTATCGTTGTTATATTCTGAGTAGTAAGTCGAGTATTCGGTGAAATTCTTGATCCGGTTTCTACTCAAAGTCATATTACCGTCCCAATGCAATGAAGAAAGGATCTTAACCGCGGCTGTCAATTCGATACCCGCTCTGTAGCTTTTTCGAACATTGGTCATAATGTCATATCCGACATTACTTTTTTGACCGGTTGGAACCAACTGATTGTGGTAATACATGTAATAAAGATTAGCACCTGCAGAGAAAACAGTTGATTTAAAGTTATATCCTGCTTCGAAGTCATAGAGTGCTTCTGATTTTGGAGTTGAAGAAGGATCTCCTTTGGCATTCTGAAAATCGGAACGGGCCGGTTCCCGATGTCCGATCCCCACAGATCCATAAACTTGGTTTTGATTATTCAAGTCGGCAAACAATCCAAATTTTGGGTTGAAAAAATTGAATGCATGGTTTTGATCAAGAGCTACAAGATCGTCATCAGGTCCGTCCATTTTATAGGAAATATGACGAAACTGAAGATCTCCATATGCATGGACAATTTCCGAAAGTCTCCAGTCTGCTTTTGCATAAAAGTTATAGTCGGTTTTCTTTCCGTGGTTCAAATACCATTGGTAATCTTTTGAAACCGGACCGGCATACTGCATCCAAAGGATACGTCCAAAGTGATTTCCATCATAACGATTCCATGAACCTCCCAGTGTAAGGTTTAATTTATTTAACTTGAGGTCGGTTGAAAATACCCCGCCGTAAAAGTCATTTGCCATCCATTTGCGTTGGATAAGATCTGTAGTTTTTATCTCTGATCCATTAATAATCAGGTTGCTAAGTCCGTAGTCGCTGAAATTCATGCCAGGTTCATATTCTTCGTAGTAACCTTCACCGCGAGTGTAGTGTAAAGCTGCATTAATGGTCCAGTTATCCGTTAATCGCGATGAATGAATCAAATGATAATGAGTCTGGATATAGTTATCACTTTGGTTGTCGTAATATTGAGTCTTCCCATTTGCATCAGTATACTCTCCTGCTGGATTGTAGGTGCGATTGCTTTTCGGATCTGGATTTCCCCACCATGAGATGCCGGTGTGTTCTTCACCGTGAATGACATTGAAACGGGTAATGCTGTTGCTGGTTAAATAAGCGCCCGTTGCAAAAAAGGAACGATGATTTGAATAAGTACGGTCCACATAACCGTCGGTCTTTTGTTGAGAATAACGGGCATCGAAAGTAAACTTCCCGTTGATCAGGCCAGTCCCGGTTTTGATGCTTTGTTTGTAAGTATTGAAAGAACCGGCAATCCCCTGAAGTTCTGCATATGGATCCTGATTCAGGGTCTCAGTTTGAAGATTGACTGTTGCACCGAATGCTGCCGATCCGTTTGTTGAAGTCCCCAGTCCACGTTGAATCTGGATGTTGTCTACGGAAGAAACAAGGTCCGGTAGGTCGACCCAATAGACGCCTTGTGATTCTGAATCATTCAATGGAATTCCATTGACAGTGACATTAATACGAGTTGGATCTGTACCTCTGATACGCATGGAGGTATATCCCATTCCGATACCTGGTTCGGAAGACTGGACGAGTGATGGTACTGAGCTTAGCAGGAAGGGAACATCTTGCCCGTCGGTAAGCTTCTCTAGTTTGTCTTTTCCTATATTCGTTACGGCGACAGGTGTTTTTGATCCTGCTTTTACTCCCGAAACGATAACTTCGTCTGTCAGTATTTGAGAAATGCTTAGTTTGAAATTGAGTTGCTGGCTGGCATAAATTTCAATGTCCGCATTGCCTGATTTATATCCGATAAACGAGGCTTTTACATGGTACTTCCCTTTTCGAAGATGGTCAAATTGATATTCGCCATGTGAGTTGACAGATACTCCCTGATAAGTACCTTCCAGAACAACCGATGCCCCATAAAGCGGATTGCCTGTTTCATCCGTAACTTTACCTTTTAAGGTGTACTGTGCGAATGCTGGAGATACAATAAATAAAAGAAATAGTAGGACAATACTTTGTCCGGTTTTGGTCATTGCTCTTTTCATTTTTAAACTTTTTAAAGGTTTAACCCAAAAGCAATGAGGGATAATACAAGATGAGAGTCGAGATATTCGGGAAAATAAATTCTCCACAATTCCTACGCCGGTACTAACCGGATCAGGTTCTCTGGGTATGATCTCAGCCCGATGTATTAAGGCACCCCATTGTGTAATTAATAGCTACAAATATAATCATCTTTCTAGTCAAATTGTTCATGGTTTCGATAGAACAATCTGACAGTAAGCCTTTATACAGATCAAGAATGCATTAATTTTCGGTTAAAGACGTGACTTTGAGTAAAAAAAGATCATGTTAAGTTATTTTAATACTGACCTTTTATTCTCTTGAAAAAGTGAAGACGAATATGGATTATCATTGAAATAATATGTAAATTGTAACAAATCTCTTGCATGAAGAGAATGGGACCATGTATGCCTTGTGATTGTATTGTCTAATATAAATATCAATAGGATGGAGCCTCAGGTTGTTGTGTTTTGGTTCAGGAGAGACTTAAGAATCAATGATAATGCAGGATTGTATGCAGCATTGAACAGTGGATACCGTGTGTTGCCAATATTTGTCTTTGATCCGGACATCCTTGACCCTCTTGAAGATCGTGATGATCCGAGAGTAACCTTTATTTATGAAAATCTGGAATCCCTCAATGAAAAGCTTCTGACCGTCGAAAGCGGACTGATGGTTATTCATGCAAAACCTCAGGATGCATTTCAGGAACTGAGCCGTGATTTTAATCTTAAAGCTGTTTATACGAATACTGATTATGAACCGTATGCCATTAAACGTGATGAGCAGATTCGGAATTATCTCAATGCAAAAGGAATATCTTTCTTTTCATTCAAAGATCAGGTGATTTTTGAGAAGGATGAAGTTATAAAACCTGACAGAACTCCTTATACAATTTATACTCCTTATAGTCGGAAGTGGAAGCAACAATTGAACGAGAAAAGGCTCAGTGTGTTTGATTCAGAAAAGATGTCTGCTAATTTTATAAATCTTCCCCCCAGAGAGATCCCCTCATTGCGATCGTTGGGATTCAGACGATCGAACCTTGAGGTCAAAACGGTCGACCTTTCTACCGAAATGCTGAGTAGTTATGATCAGTTACGGAATATCCCGTCTAAAGATGCTACAAGTCACCTGAGCGTTCATTTGCGTTTCGGGACAATAAGCGTGCGTGAAGTGGTAAAGAAGGCACTGCCTTATGAATCCTTTTTGAATGAATTGATTTGGCGTGAATTTTTTATGCAGATTCTCTATCATTATCCCCATATAGTGTCATGCAGTTTCAAACCGGATTATGATCGGATAGAATGGGCGAACGATGAAGAGATGTTTAATCGATGGTGTGAAGGGACTACCGGATTCCCATTGGTGGATGCAGGGATGCGCGAATTGAATCAAACAGGCACGATGCATAATCGGGTCAGAATGGTTGTCGCCAGCTTTCTTACCAAACTGTTATTGATTGACTGGAGATGGGGCGAAGCCTATTTTGCTCGCAAATTAATGGATTTTGAATTGTCTTCCAATAATGGAAACTGGCAATGGGCTGCTGGAACAGGTTGTGATGCTGCTCCATATTTCCGGATATTTAGCCCTGAACAACAGCAATTCCGTTTTGATCCTGACGAAGTATATATCCGGAAATGGATACCCGAATATGGAACGGCCAATTATCCTAATCCTATAATTGATATCCGTGAAGCACGTGACCGGACGTTAGAAGCCTACAAACAGGCACTGGATCATGTGAGTTGAAAAATCTGTCTTTTTGTTACTACAATCCCTTTTTTAACAGGAAATCTCTGGTGATAACCAGATTGAAAAACCATGTATAGCTCAATTGGCTTTCTTTTAAGTCATATGCAGAGTTAACCCCCAAACTGAAAACGGATCCTTTGGTGATCTTAAAATCACTGCGATAACTTCCCAATACCATTTGTCGTCTTGGTGCCAATACTTCCGGTTTGTTGTAATTGGCGGACAATAAAAATGAATTGGCCAAGGGGGATAGATATTTATTTGCTGACCAATAATTTAGAATGAAATGATTGTTGTGGATAGCAGCCGATGCTTCAAGCCAAAGTCCACTGCCTGAACTGTATGGGCGTAACCCGGAATGGGACAGATCTTTGTATCCTGTAAACAACGCCTGTAATTCATAGATGGCATCAGTGGATGTAATTTTTGATTTCACCCCTGTTGCCATATTGCCGAGAGACTCCATTTTGTCCGGGCTCGTATCAATTTCACCTCCATGGTGTCGTGCTGTTAATTGAAGAGGCCAGCTAAGGACGAAGTTGTTTGAAGATAACAGATTAATATCTGAGCTCAATCCATAAGTGAACTCCTCTTTAAAAGGATCTCCGTTAAAGATGAACTGTTCCCAGTTTACCCAGGTCTGGGCTTTTATGACTCCGTGATGATAAATAAACTGAAGCCCTTCTTCCGGCCTGGCAGTAAAATAACGTTCCTGATCAAACAATGGAAGAATCAGATTATGATTGTCGTTGTTATTCAGGTTTCCGAAAACGACTTTCAAATCAGGCGTTGCCATATATTCAGCCGAAAGCCAGGGACTGATTTTTGAGTACCCGTCTCTGCCTGTGTATTTCAGTATATTAACACCTGTCTGTATCTTGAGGTTTGAAGAAAGGTAATATTGCAAGGTGGGGCGTAGGTGATACCCGATCAATGTATATCCTTTTGTGACAGGACTCTTAAATTCGTTATTCCACAAAAAGTTGTCGTCTTCGAAACGAAAGAACAAATTCCCGTTTTGTGTAGAATCGAAAGACGCATACATTAACTGAGGGTGGGGTATTTCCTGAGCTTTACTTTTACCCTGGAATACTAACAACCCAATGAGTAATAGTATGAACCTTGTACTTCTCATATTTCAGATTTTGATCGTAAAACTAATCGAAAAAATAAAAATCCTGATGATTGTATCTCTAAATTATTAACAATCATCAGGATTTTCAATAGATCCATTTTATTCGGACTTTATTTTCCAAATTGTCTGTTATTCTTCATAAACTCGATGAATCTTTAATTATAATAAAACCTTATTAAATCGACTTATCAGACAATAAAGCGGGGCTGATGAGATTCAAAGTATCTTAGATTTCATAAGCATTCTGACCTTT
The DNA here is from genome assembly GCA_030706665.1 of Bacteroidota bacterium. Taxonomy (GTDB): domain Bacteria; phylum Bacteroidota; class Bacteroidia; order Bacteroidales; family Prolixibacteraceae; genus JAUZOB01. Next base: position 4,432 of record JAUZOB010000071.1, on the reverse strand, counting down.
TAAAATAAAACGGTCATAGAGCCAAAGCAGAATCATTGCCCCGATTGCGATCCCCGAATAGATTATCCATACTGAACTTGGATGATATTTATCCCACAGAAAAGCCGATAATTGTCCTGGTGTCATATGCATTTGAGCTGCAGCCTGATTGAATAGATCATTTTTAGTAAACTTATCTGACAGTTCAGGAAGGTGAATTCCCTGAGCAACGACTTCTTTACGGATGAGATAAAATTTGTCTGCCACATGTTCATAGGGAGCCCCCGAAAGATATCCGGCCAAAGTATGTCCCAATGCAATGGGAAGATAAGAAGTCCCCATGTAAAGCGCTTTTTTATCGCGGGGGGCAATGCGCCCAATATATTCTGTGATTTTAGGGGAGCTTGACATTTCACCGATTCCGAATACGAGAATTCCCAAAATAATAATCCAGCCATTGGTGAATGAGAACATCATTCCAACGCCACCGGCAACAATCAGCATTCCTGCTATCATTACACTTAGTGGCCTATATTTCATGACAATTGTTGAAATGATAAGCTGAAATAGGATTATGAAGAAAGAGTCCATGCTGCTGATTGTTACAGCTGAAATTGTGCCTTCCGAAGTACCTATTGCTGATGCCAGCCATGGAGAGATACTTGCAATGCTTCGATATACAACTGAAGTATCAACCCAATGATCCACGAAAATAGGGAAGGAATAATAGAGCTGATTAAAGGCAGTCCAGAATAGGGAGATGATAAGCAGAAATAGTACGTATTTATAGTCTGCCAAAGTGGACCCAATGTTCTTAAAGATTTGCAGAATTGTTTCCCAAATGGACTCTGCGGACCTCTTTCGGATGGGATCTTTGAAAAATAACAGGGTCAACACTACGTTAATCCCGATAGTCATTATTGACATGTAGAAAACGTAGCTCCAACTTTTATTTAAGATGATCCCTGCAATGAAAGGACCGATAAATCCTCCGATATTGACCATCATATAGAAGAGCCCGAATCCGATTGAAGCAGTTGACGAATCAGTTGTTCTTGCTACCATAGCTGAAATGATCGGTTTGAAAAAGGCACCACCGACCGCAGTCCAGATAAAAGCAAAAAATACCAGCTCGAATGACTTAAAGGTGCCGATCATATAATAGCCTGATAAATACATGGCAAATGAGAGAAGTAAAATCTTCTTGTATCCTAATCTGTCAGCTATTGCACCGGTTAATAAAGGGAGAAAATATAATAAAGCAGAGCCGGTGCCAATGATTAATCCTTTTTGAAGTTGACTAAAGCCCAATGCTCCCGTATCTTTTGACCCAACAAGATATAATGCAAAGGCCATATAAAAACCATACCAAGCCCATCGTTCGAATAACTCAATGGTATTAGAAACCCAAAACAGACGGGGTAACTTTCGAAACACAGTAATCATTCCCATTCTTCTTACACTATTTTATTTTTTAGCGAACTAAAGTAAATAAATAATTTCACCCTGAGTTAGAATTTATGACAGGGGGTGAGTTTTAAACCGATGATTTATTACTTTTGTTCATATTCAATTATAAGAGAGGTCTATTTTAGAGGTAGTGATATGGGAAAATTTCAAAAAATAAAATCGTTTCTAAAGAGAAAAACGATTATCTGGACGACTGTGCTTTCCATGAGTGGATTGGTGATCTTTGGATTCAGTCGTGATGAAAAGAACTTCGAGATAGCAAAGAATCTGGATATTTATTTTTCTCTATTCAGGGAATTGAATTTGTTCTATGTCGACGATATCGATCCTGCCAAACTTGTTAAAACAAGTATTGATAAAATGCTTGATTCGCTTGATCCTTACACCAATTATATTCCTGAGTCTGAAATGGAGGAGTTTAACCTGATGACTACCGGAGAATATGCCGGGATCGGGGCTCTTATCGGAATGCACGGAGAAAATGAGATTATCATCTCTGAACCTTACGAAGGGTTTCCCGCCCAAAAAGCAGGCCTTCATGCCGGAGATGTCATTTTGGAGATTGATGGTAAGTCAACGCAGAAGATGACAACTCAAAATGTGAGCGACCTTTTAAAAGGTCCTGTAAATAAGGAAGTGAAAATCAAAATTCTTCGACCGGGAACAAAAAAGACGATCGTCTTTGATCTTGTCCGCGAGAAAATTCAAATCGATGCCGTTCCTTATTATGGAATGCTTGATGACAAAACAGGTTATATCCGACTAAGTAACTTCACCCAGGACTGTAGTGAACATGTAAGGAAAGCAATGGTGGAGCTGAAAGAGAAACGTCATGCCAAGTCATTAATTCTCGATCTTAGAGGGAATCCGGGAGGCTTACTCTATGAAGCTGTTCGTATTGCTAATCTTTTTGTCCCCAAAGGTCAGGAAATTGTCAGTACTCGGGGAAAGGTTAAACAGAATGATAAATCATATTATGCCGAAAGTTCCGCACTTGATCCGGAAATTCCACTGGCAGTTTTAGTAAATTCAGGTTCTGCTTCAGCATCTGAGATTGTTGCAGGTGCTCTACAGGATATTGACCGTGCCGTAATCATCGGAACACGAACTTTTGGGAAAGGACTGGTTCAGACGACTCGTGATCTTAGTTTTAATACGAAGTTAAAAGTAACGACTGCCAAGTATTACATTCCCAGTGGAAGATGCATTCAGGCGCTCGATTATTCACATCGCAATGAAGATGGGAGTGTCGGCCATGTTCCGGATTCTCTTATCTCTGAATTCAGAACCAAACATGGGCGTAAAGTCTATAATGGAGGAGGGGTACTTCCCGATATTATTGTGGAATCGTCAAGACTGAGCAATCTCTCTATAAATCTCGTTACTAAAAATATTGTATTTGATTTCGCAACTCAATATTTCGATAAGGTTCCTCGAATTGCAGATCCTGAGAACTTTAAAGTTAGCGAACCAATGTATAATGAATTTGTAGAATTTGTGAAACAAAAGAATTTTACATACACATCGGGGAGTGAAGAAGCCTTGAAAGAAGTGATTGAAACGGCCAAAAAGGAACGTTATTATGATATTTCTGAAGCTGAGATCAAAGCTCTTCAAAAGAAATTGGCTCCTAATTCGGATAAAGACCTGAAAGAATTTGAGAAAGAGATTAAATCGCTTATTAAAGACGAGATTGTATCCCGATATTATTTCCAGAAAGGTGCAATCAAAGCTTCTTTGATGGAAGATGAAATTCTAACTAAGGCTATCGATGTGCTTCATAATTCCTCAAAATATATTAGTCTATTGAATCCTAAATCCGGAAAGGCAACATCTATGATTCATCGCAGAAATGTGAAGAGCCCTTTATATGCGAGAGATAACAGAATGAAGATTAAAAATTACACTGCCCGTTCAGTATGAAACCTCGGATTCTTGTTGTCAGTCAAGTGCCCAGAGAAGGGCTCTGTGAATTAGAGAAACGTTTTGAAGTTATCTATCCGGAAACGACTGTTTTAAATAAAGACTCCATACTCCATCGTATTCCTGAATGTGATGGAGTGTTAAGTGTTTTTACCCGAAGTTTTGATCGGGAGGTAATCTCGGCCGGACAAAATCTTAAGATTATTGCAAATTTTGGAGTCGGATACAACAATATTGATGTAGATTATGCCACGGAACATGGAATTGTTGTAACAAATACACCATTTGCCGTATGTGAACCTACTGCTGAAATGGCTATGGGGCTTATGCTTGCTGTTACCCGAAGAATTGCCGAATGTGATCGGGGACTCCGTACGAATCCCGATTTTAAATGGGGACTCATGGAAAACCTTGGAACAGGACTATGGGGGAAAACTCTGGGAATTATCGGGATGGGGAAAATAGGGAAAGCATTGGCCCGAAGAGCTGTCACCTTTGGGATGAAGATCCAATATCATAATCGTAAACCGCTGATTTCGGATGAAGAATCAAAATACAATGCAACGTATTGTTCGTTTGAAGAATTACTCACCTCTTCGGATGTTATTTCATTAAATTGCCCTTTAACTCCTGAAACCGAACATTTGATCGGTGAATCCCAGCTCCGAATGTGTAAATCATCGGCTTTCCTGATCAACACTGCTCGTGGTACGATTGTTGATGAAGCCGCATTGGCAAAGGCTTTGGAGGAAGGATGGATTAAAGGTGCCGGACTGGATGTATATGAGCAAGAGCCGGGAATAAACCCAGGATTGCTCTTACTGCAGAATGTGGTGATGACTCCTCATACCGGCACCGGAACCATAGAGACACGCATTGAAACAGCTCGCGAGGCTTCTGAAAATATCATCCGATTCTTTGAAGGAAGAAGAGATATCTCAATCGTAAATCCATCTGTGTTTCATCGGATTCACTAATTCTTCCTTCCGGGTTAATGAATTTTTCTTAAAAAAACGCTTTTGCTAATTGTTTGAAGACAATCAATATATTCAAGTTTGTA
>JAUZOB010000070.1 GCA_030706665.1 Bacteroidota bacterium | reverse complement strand
GAAACCCGCTTAGGCATTCCCATTATTGCATTTGACGAAGCGCTGCACGGATTGGTGCGCGAAGGGGCAACCGCTTTTCCTCAGTCAATCGGATTGGCTGCGACCTGGGATACGACGCTCATGCATAAAGTGGGCCATGCCATTGCGATGGAAACAAAGACAAGGGGGATCCGGCAGATCCTTTCCCCGGTTGTAAATATTGCCCGCGACGTAAGGTGGGGCCGTACCGAAGAGACCTATGGCGAAGATCCTTTTCTGACCAGCATGATGGGACTCTCCTATATGTCTGAACTTGAAAAGATGGGTGTCATTGCCACTCCCAAGCATTTTGCAGCAAACTTCGGAGATGGCGGACGTGACAGTTATCCGATTCATTTCAACGAGCGTTTGCTGGAAGAGATTTATTTCCCGGCCTTCAAGACTGCTTTTAAACAAGCCGGCGCCCGTTCGGTCATGACTTCTTATAATACCCTTGACGGAAGCCCCTGTACGGCGAATGCATGGCTGTTGCGCAAGAAGCTGAAAGATGAATGGAAATTTAAAGGCTTCTCTATTTCGGATGCAGGTGCAACCGGTGGAGCCAATGTTCTTCACTTCACGACAGCCGATTATGCAGAATCAACAAAGAATGCCATTGAAAACGGACTGGATGTGATTTTCCAGACTTCATACGATCATTATCCTCTCTTCTGGAAAGCATTTGAGACCGGAATGGTCAATCAGAAAGCAATTGACGATGCCGTCAGAAGAGTCCTGAGGGCTAAATTCGAACTCGGTCTGTTTGAACATCCATATGTAGATCCTGCATTAGCAGAAAAGAATAATGGAACCGAAGCAACCCGTGTCTTAGCGAAACAGGCTGCCATCGAATCATTCGTCTTGCTAAAGAACGAAAAGAATACTCTTCCTCTTTCATTAGACACTAAATCAGTTGCTGTAATCGGCACCGATGCAGTTGAAGCTCGCCTGGGAGGGTACAGTGGTCCCGGCATTCGGAAAGTTTCAATTCTGAACGGATTAAAGAATTTTGCAGGAGACCGGGTTCAATTTAATTATGCTCCCGGTTGCGGAAGAGAAACGGTTGAATATGTAACGATTCCTTCGACGAACCTTTATACCGTTGAAAACGGAGTGAAGAAGAACGGATTAAAAGGAGAATATTTCGACAACATCAGTTTTGAGGGACAACCCAAGGTGACCCGTACAGATGAACAGATCCAGTTCGGCTGGACGCTTTTCTCTCCTCACGAATCCATTCCCTATGATTGGTATTCGGTCCGTTGGACCGGCAAGCTGGTTGCTCCTGATTCCGGGACCTTCAAGATCGGGATCGAAGGAAACGACGGTTACCGAATTTATATTAACAATCAGTTGATTTCTGAATCCTGGTCCAAAGAAACTTTCAGAACGATACTTAAAGATTTCACTTTTGAGAAAGGTAAAGAATATGATCTTAAAGTCGAATATTATGAACCTGCAGGCAATGCGCGGGTAAGACTGGTATGGAATGCAGGTGTTCAGAATGATTGGAAAGATAAGATAGATCAAGCCGTTAATGTTGCAAAACAAAATGACCTTGCCCTTGTCGTTGTGGGTATTAACGAAGGAGAATTCAATGATCGTGCCCTACTTTCTCTTCCAGGACACCAGGAAGAGTTAATTCGTGCAGTTGCCGCCACCGGAAAGCCAACCGTTGTTGTCCTTGTGGGAGGAAGTGCAATTACCATGACGAATTGGAGAGATTTGGTACCATCTATTCTTGATGTTTGGTATCCGGGAGATGCAGGTGGAGATGCCGTTGCCGAAGTTCTATATGGAAAATACAGTCCCGCGGGAAGACTCCCGATTACCTTCCCTGTTCATGAAGGTCAGCTCCCTCTTTATTATAACCACAAGCCTACAGGGCGTGGTGACGATTACACCAACCTGACCGGACAGCCAATGTATCCCTTCGGATTCGGATTGAGTTATACGACATTCGCCTACAGTGATCTCAAATTTGAAAAGCAGGTGATCGGAAAGAATGAAAAGACGACTGTACATTTTAAAGTAAAGAATACGGGTGATCGGACAGGAGACGAAGTCGTTCAGCTATACATTCGCGATGTACTGGCCTCGGTAGCCCGTCCCTTAACGGAATTGAAAGGATTTAAGCGAATCAGTTTAAAATCGGGAGAAGAAAAAGAGGTTTCTTTTGATATCACCCCTGAGATGCTGAGCATGCTGGATGTGAATCTTAAAAAGGTCGTGGAACCGGGAGATTTCAGAATCATGATCGGTGCTTCCTCAAAGGACATTCGCTTAAGAGGATTTGTTACCGTCAAACAAGATTTACGCAAAACGAAATAGCTTCAATTTCTTCATTTATAAATGAAGTGTATGGGGAATCGGCCTTCTACCTTTTAAAAAGGAGTTATGTTCCTGGATAAAGCGAAAAAGTAAAGTGACTGGTTTTAATGCTCTTCCTTTGAAATGAAGGTTTGGAAAGAATAGGTTTGACTTCGATTGCTTTTGTTTCGGCTGTGTCCCCTTTTGATAATTAAAGGATCAGAAACAAAGCTGAGACAGGGAAAGCTCAAGAGAGAGGGTGCTTCATGAAATTGAAGCACCCTCTCTCTTTTATACTATAATTATAGTTTTTTACTCTTCTTATTATTTGTATCAATTCACTACCTTTAGAATCAAAAGGATAATCTTCGACTGACTCTCCGGAATCCAGAATTTTATCTTCATTCATTAGTGTATTTCAAAAACTTACAAATCAAATTATGCAAGGTAGAATAGTTGTCCTCGAAACATTCGACAATCCGATTATTGCCAACATTCATTTGGCAAAACTAAAAGAGAACGATATTCCTTGTTTTCTTTCCGATGAAAATATTGTTTCTATCAATCCGCTATTTGCAAATGCTGTCGGAGGAATAAAACTCAATATTTATGAGCAGGATATTGAAAAGGCAGTTGAAATTCTAAAGGAAGAGGCCGAAGTTACAATGGAAGAAGAGCCTGAGATTACAACGGATGATTCAGAAAGTAAAGTCGTCTGTCCGGTCTGCGGGTCTTCAAATGTTTCTTATGGACTGGCAGCCCAAAAAAGATTTAATCTGCTTGTTTTAATTATCTCCTTTGCACTGATGGTCTTTCCCTTTAAAAACAAGAAAAGATATCATTGTTTTGATTGCGGAAATGAGTTTAAGGCGAATTAGAATAAAGACTGCTTCAGGTCAGTTTTCTATTTTTTCTTAATCAGTTTAGACGTCACATATCCTATGAATCGCTTCTCGAAATATTCGTAACTCAGGATTGAGATCAGAATGATTATTACGGTTGCTTCAAAAAAGAACAACGGTTGTTTGGTCAAATAGGGAACGCCGATCTTTTTGAAGAAATCAGATACAAAACTGATAATCAGCGGATGTATCAGATAGATCGAATAGGACATATCGCCCAGATACACTAATGGTTTTGGAACCCTGAAATCGTAACGTTTCTGAATCATCAGCATTATGAAAACCAATAACCCGCAACTCAGAAGCATGAATTGGGTCGGTTGAAATATTACCGGGTTAATGAACAGGATGATTAAAAAGAATACGATGGAAATTCCCAATAGGCTAAATAAAATCACCCCACTCTGAATCTTAAAATCGGAAAGGTAGATTAACCCGAATATGACTCCTGAAAGGAAGAAAAGCAATGTCGGGTTTGTCAGGATATTCATGTATTGTACCGGATATTCATAATAACGGCTTGAATCAAGTGATACAAAACCATGATGAATAATCGGTGCCCCAAATACCAAAAAGAGGAATAATGCAAATATAAAATGGTATCGATACTTTTTGAGAAACATGCTTGCTGCAAACAGGATGTAAAAGAGCATTTCATAATTTAGCGACCATCCCACAATAAGCGGAGGCATCCCGTATGACGAGCCGGTGTGTTTCAAAAAAGTCGGCTGAAAAGTCAACGCTTTTATTAGAATATCTGATTTTGTAGTAAAATATTCAACCAGGGATCCTTGAAACAGCATATAGAAAAAAGTCAAAAAGAAGTAGATGGGGATAATACGCATCAGTCGTTTAACCAGAAACTTACCTACGTATTTTCCACTTCCGTCACTACTTTTTGTTGTAAAGACCATGATAAACCCGCTAATAATAAAGAACAAGGGAACGCCGATAGCACCATGGCCAAAAAGCATTTCCCCCAGCTTTATAGATGGGAAGTTTAACATCGTCTTCATGTGAAAGAAGCAGACTAACATTGCCGCTATTCCACGTAACAGCTGAATCACTTCAATTCTGTTTTTCATCCGTCTCAATCAATAATTACTTAAGGCGGCAAAGATAATTGATTCAGCTGTTATTCAAACATCATTTTGCGAATGTATTATAACATTCCTTTCGTACTTGGCAGTTCATAGCGGAAAACATCCCGTTTGACAGCCATTTTAATGGCTCTTGCCAATGCTTTGAAAATGCCTTCTATTTTATGATGTTCATTGGTTCCTTCGGCTTTTATATTCAGATTACATTTTGCCGTATCAGAAAAAGACTTGAAGAAATGATAAAACATTTCAGTTGGAACATCCCCGATCTTTTCACGTTTAAATTCTACATCCCACATCAGCCAGGGGCGTCCTCCAAAATCAAGTGCAACCTGAGCAAGGCAGTCATCCATCGGAAGACAGTATCCGTAACGTTCGATGCCCCGTTTATTTCCCAAGGCTTTGTAAAAAGCTTCACCCAATGCCAGTGCCGTATCTTCGATCGTATGATGTTCGTCGACATTCAGATCGCCCTTTACGGTGATTTCCAGATCGCATCCTGAATGGCGGGCAATCTGATCAAGCATGTGATCAAAGAATCCCAATCCGGTCGAGATCTTCCCCTTTCCGCTTCCGTCAATCTTTAACAGGATCCGGATATCCGTCTCTCCTGTAACACGGCTAATTTCAGCCGTACGCTCTCCTGCCAGCAAATATTCATAAACTTTATCCCAGCTCTTATTAATGAATGCACAAATCTCTTCGAGTCCGGCTTCACGCAACATTGCTCTTCCTTCTTCTTCATCGCGGAGTAAGATCGCTTTAGCGCCAAGGTTTTTAGCCAACTCAACGTCTGTAAGCCTGTCGCCTATTACGAATGAACCTTTAAGATCGTATTCATCCGAAAAATATTGAGTAAGTAATCCGGTACGTGGTTTTCGGGTAGGAGCATTATCTTCAGGGAAAGAACGATCGATATGAATGGCATCGAAAGTAATGCCTTCTCCTTCCAGCGTTTTTAACATCTTATTTTGAGCAGGCCAGAATGTGTCTTCCGGAAATGAAATGGTTCCCAGTCCATCCTGGTTGGTTACCATTGCCATTTCAAAATCAAGGTTATTCCGGATCTGGTAAAGATTACGGAATACTCCGGGATAAAATTCAAGTTTCTCTAAGGAGTCGACTTGAAAGTCTATCGGCGGTTCATGTATAATTGTCCCGTCACGGTCAATAAATAATACTCTCTTCATTTTCAATCATTAAATTTTTCGCAATCAATGCTGTTGCTTTTGTTGAATCAGGAAAACCTTTTCCCTATTTTCCTTTCATTGATACAAGTCACCCCAAAGCTTAGGCTTTCTTTCCTTTTAAATAATTCTCAAGTGCATGAATAAGTGTCCGGTTTTCTTCGTCGGTCCCGACTGTAATTCGCAAACAATTCTGACAAAGGAGAATATTCGAACGGTCACGCACAATGATCTTCTCTTCCACCAGATATTCATAAACCGAGCGAGGATTATCTACTTTTACCAACAAAAAGTTTGCATCCGAAGGAAAGATATTGCTCACAATCTCCAGACTCTCCAGTTTAGCGGCAAGCATCGTCCGTTCATAAAGAAGAGTTTCGACCCAATGGTTCTTCTCTTTCTCACGGGTAAGCTGTTTGGCAGCTTCTTCGAGTGTCAGGACGTTGATGTTATACGGATACTTTATTTTGCTTAGAATGCCAATTATCTCAGGGGAAGCGAAAGCCATTCCCAATCGAATCCCTGCCATACCCCACGCTTTTGAGAATGTCTGAAAGATAACCAGGTTAGGATATTCAGACAGCAAGGGAAGCAATGATTGTTGCGGACAGAAATCGATGTAAGCTTCATCGACAATGACGATCCCGTTAAATGAACGGAGAACTTTCAGCATCTCCTGACGATCGAGACAGTTTGCAGAAGGATTATTGGGAGAACACAGAAAGATCAGTTTCGTTTCCGGACTGACAGCAGCAAGCAGCTTATCGGCACTGAAGGTGAAGTCTTCATTTAAAGCGACCTCATCATACCCGATATTGTTAATATCAGCAGCAACCCGGTACATCCCATATGTGGGAGCAATCGCGAGAGCCCTGTCCCTACCGGGTTCACAGAATGCCCGATATACCAGATCTATTGGTTCGTCACTACCGTTGCCCAAAAAGATATTCTCCGCGGGAACTTTCTTGATTGTACTGATTTGATCTTTCAATGCGCTCTGCCGTGGATCGGGATAACGATTATACGGTGCATTGAAGGGATTTTCATTGGCATCCAGGAAAACCGCAGCTTCTCCTGAATATTCATCCCTTGCAGATGAATATGGTTTTAACTTTCGGATATTATCGCGAACAAGTTTATCGAGTTCAAACATAGTTTGCATTTTTTAATATAAAAACTACTTCCGAATATCTTTCAATCTGACAGAGACAGCATTCCGGTGAGCATAAAGCTCCTCGGCATGAGCCATGGTTTCGATTACCGGACCCAATTTATCCAATCCGTCAGCAGTAATCTCCTGAAAAGTAATCTTCTTTTGAAAACTGTCGAGATTCACCCCGCTATATGCAGTCGCCCAACCGTTGGTCGGGAGGGTGTGATTGGTTCCCGAAGCATAATCTCCGGCGCTCTCAGGAGTATAATTTCCGAGGAATACAGAACCTGCATTGACGATACGGCCTGCTATATCCCGGTAATTTGCAAGAGAAATAATCAAATGTTCCGGAGCATATTGATTTACCATATCGACCATCTCATTTTCGTTGTCTAGGATAAAGACCCGACTGTGCGCAAGTGCTTTTAACGCAATTTCTTTACGGGGAAGTACCTTGAGCTGTTTGTCAAGCTCCATCTGCACCTGCTCAACCAGAGTTTCGCTATTTGTAAACAGGATTACCTGACTGTCGGGGCCGTGTTCTGCCTGCGAAAGAAGATCGGCAGCAACGAATGCAGGATTTGCAGTTTTATCAGCCATTACAGCAACTTCGGACGGGCCTGCCGGCATATCGATTGCAACGTCACTTAAACCAACCAGCTGCTTTGCTGCCATGACATATTGATTTCCAGGGCCAAATATCTTATATACCTTTGCGACAGTCTCTGTACCATATGCCATTGCCCCGATTGCCTGAACCCCTCCTATTTTAAAGATCTCAGTCACCCCTGCTAATTTTGCCGCAAACAGGATTGCAGGATTAAGCTTTCCCTGCTTATCGGGAGGAGAGCAAAGGACAATTTGTTTACATCCCGCTATCCGGGCAGGAATGGCCAGCATCAACACTGTAGAAAACAGAGGTGCTGATCCCCCGGGGATATAAAGTCCGACTTTTTGAATCCCTACCCCAATCTGCCAGCAACGAACTCCGGCACTGGTTTCAAGATCTACGCCTTTTGATTTCTGAGCTTCATGAAACAGACGAATATTATCAGCTGCAACTTCAATCGCTTTTTTGAGTTCCGAATCAAGTTCTGCTTCCGCCTGGTCAATTTCTTCAGCAGAAACCCGAATATTTTCAGGCAGAACTTTATCGAATTGCAATGTATATTTTTTAACAGCCCGATCGCCTTCTTTACGGATCTCCTCAAGTACACCTTTTACGGTTGCATTCAGGGACGAAGTGTCCATCATGGGCCTTTTCAGCAATTCACCCCATTCTTTTACTTCAGGATTTCGAATTATCTGCATGGCTTCTCTTTTTAAGTTTAGAGTATCATCTTTTCGATGGGAACAATCAATATGCCTTGTGCCCCTGCAGCTTTTAACTTACCTATCTTTTCCCAGAAATCTTTTTCTTCGATAACAGAGTGCAATGAACTCCATCCTTCTTCAACAAGGGGCAAAATCGTAGGGCTTTTCATTCCCGGCAACAATTTTACGATTTCCTGTATGCTTTCGTTAGGAGCATTTAGCAGAATGTATTTCTTCCCTTTTGACCTCTCAACCGATTCAAGACGGAAGATCAGTTCATCTAAAATTGCTTTCTTCGCTTCTGACAATCCATGGTTTCCAACCAGCACCGCTTCTGAATTCGCTACAACTTCCACTTCTTTCAATCCATTACTGACCAATGTACTGCCAGAACTTACGATATCGAAGATTGCATCGGCGATTCCGATTGCAGGTGCAATCTCAACTGATCCGGTAATAATATGAATTTCAGCATTGAGTCCCTTAGCTTTCAGAAAATCTTTCAGGATTTCAGGATAAGAGGTTGCAATCTTCTTGTTGTTGAAGTATTCAACACCGGTATATTCTTCAGACTTCGGAATTGCAAGCGATAGTCTGCACTTCCCGAATCCAAGATATTTTATAATCTCAAGCTTCCCTTTCTTTTCCATTACTTCGTTCAATCCGACAATCCCGAAATCTGCCACTCCGTCAGATACGGTCTGTGGAATATCGTCGTCGCGGAGATAAAGAACTTCCAATGGAAAATTATTTGAACTGGAGATTAACTTACGCTTGCCTTCAGCAAGATTAATGCCGGCATCCTGAATCATTTTAAGCGAATCTTCATTCAGACGTCCTTTGGTCTGGATCGCTATTCGAATTGTTGTTTCCATGTTTGCTTTAAAGTAAAAAAAAATGGCTCACCTTTTCAGGTAAGCCATTTTATCAGGTTAATATCTTTTTTATCTGGATAAAGACATGATCAATGGGGCCTACCAATTTTCTGGAGGAAATGATGATGGCCGTGATGATGAAGTCTGTTATTCATTTTCTTTTTTTAATTTCTTTGCAATTATAATAATAATCTGCTATTAAAACCAAACTTTTTGTGTTAATTTAAAATTAACCAACATTAAATGAATGATATTCCTCTTTCTTTATGATTATTCAAAAATATCTTTCATTTTCTCGAAGAAGGACTTATCCTGATTATTCGGGTTCTCAGAAAAGCTCGGCATTGTTTCAAGTTTTTCAAGCAACTTCTTTTCTTCCGAATTCAACTTCTTGGGGATCCAAACATGAACCTTCACCAACAAGTCTCCTCTTCCATAACCATTGACATCCGGAATTCCCTTGCCACGCAAACGGAGAATCTTTCCGGATTGAGTGCCTGCTTCAATTTTCACCTTAACTTTACTGTCAACGGTTGGGATTTCGACAGCCGCACCGAGAACCATTTGTGGGAAGGTCATGAACAGGTTGTAAATCAAATCGTTTTCATCACGGATCAATTCCGGATGCTCTTCTTCCTGAATTAAAACCAACAGATCGCCAGGAATACCACCACGACGGGCTGCATTTCCTTTTCCGCTTACACTGAGTTGCATGCCTTCGGCTACACCGGCAGGAATACGGATAGTGATTACTTCTTCTCCTTTAACAATTCCTTCGCCCTGACAATTTGAGCAACGATTGGTAATGATTTTCCCTTCACCCTGACAGGTTGGACAAACCGAAGAGGTTTGCATCTGCCCCAGAATTGTGTTTGCAATACGGGTCACATGACCTGAACCATGACAAGTACTACAGGTAGAGAAAGACGATCCGCCATGTGCGCCCGTTCCGCCACAGACAGAACAACCTACATATTTGTTTACTTTGATCTTCTTTTCAACTCCGTTTACAATCTCTTTGAGGTTAAGACGTACTTTAACGCGTAAATCAGAGCCTCTGTTTACACGTTGTTGTGAACGGCCTCCGCCAAATCCTCCAAAGCTTCCAAATCCACTTCCAAAGATATCACCGAACATCGAGAAGATGTCATCCATCGACATGTTTTGTCCGCCGAATCCCTGGCTGCCACCACCAAGTCCGGCTTCTCCGTACTGGTCGTAACGTTGTTTCTTCTCTGGACTGCTGAGCACTTCATAAGCTTCAGCTGCTTCTTTGAATTTTTCTTCTGCTTCTTTATTACCCGGATTTTTATCAGGATGATACTGAATTGCTTTTTTCCGGTATGCCTTTTTTATCTCATCAGCAGAAGCGCTCCGGCTTACGCCCAACACTTCATAAAAATCTCTTTTTGCCATTTTCTTTGGTTAATTCAGAATTATCAGAGGTTATTCGCCCACTACAACTTTCGCAAATCGAATTACTTTTTCATTGAGCAGGTAACCTTTCTGAATTACATCGACAACTTTACCTTTCAACTCTTCTGCAGGAGCCGGTATTTTTGTCAATGCTTCATGTATGTCAGTGTTAAAATCCTGGTTTGCAGACTCAATTTCCACAACGCCATTCTGTTTTAAGAACTCGCTGAATTTATTATAGATCAGATCAACCCCATCGCGGATAGCCTCAATACTGGTCCCGTCACCCTGCATTGCCGTCCGGGCTCGTTCGAAGTCATCAATTACAGGCAGTATGTTTATTAAAATTCCTTCTCCTGCAGTTTTGATCAGTTCTGTTTTCTCACGCAGAGTGCGTTTGCGGTAATTATCAAACTCGGCTGAGAGTCTGAGGTATTTATCTTGTAACTCTTCGATCTTTGATTCCAATTCTTTGGTATGATCTTCTTTCTTATGCTTATGAGATTTAGGCTTCTCGGCATGCTCTTCAGATGTTACATCCTGACCAGCAGCAGTTTCTTCAGCTTCAGGCATCTGCCCTGCTTCTGCCTTTACTTCGCTCTCATTCTGAGGTTCTGTATTCAATGTTTCTTTCTGTTCTTCGTTCATCGCTTGTTTTGCGTTCTCCATAGCAATTCAAATTGAATGATTCTTTTTCCGGCATTTTGTCAGATCAAAAATTTTGCCAAATCATTACGATAGGACAATGTGACATCTTCAAAGTCACTTTGACTGACAAAACTTTGCAAAGTTAACACTTTAAGTTTGTTTTATTTTCTATCTTAGCTCATAGAAACACAAGAAAATCGAAGTTACAAAGTAAAACCACAGAAGATGAAAAAACTTATACTTATTGTGTTGGGAATCACACTCTCCGTATTTGCATTCTCAGCTCAAAAAAGCGAAATTAAATTAAACCTCACTGCAGGTAAAACATACAAACTGCAACAAAAAAGCGATCAAACGATCACTCAATCGATCATGGGGAATGAAATGAACATTCACAATGAGATGTCTTCGGTGATGGCAGTAAAAGTTATACAGGCTTCCAATGGCATATATCAACTGGAAATTACAACTGAAAAGATGAGTATTAAAATGACAACCCCTATGTCAGTCATGGAATTTGATTCTCAGAAACCCGTTGAAGACAATCCTTTTTCCAAATCATTGTCGCAATTTGTCGGGAAATCATATAAAGCCAAAATCAATAAATCAGGCCAAATTCTTGAAATTAAAGGAATGACTGACATAATGAATAACGTAATTAATAGCTTCACTAATCTTGATGCGAACACAAAAGCACAACTGAATCAGCAGTTAAGTCAAATGTTTGGAGATGACGCCCTGAAAGAAGCGCTTAAATCTGCATTCACAATTTATCCTCAAATCCCTGTCGCTATCGGTGACAGCTGGAATACAAAATCGAATCTTGCAGGACTACCGATAATCATTGACAACACCTGGACCCTTGCAGCTAACACTCCAACCGGAACGACTATTACCAGTAAATCGACCATTTTACCCAAAGGCGATAATATAAAGATAATGGGATTTTCTGCAAAATATAACGTTACAGGAACAATGGTGTCTTCACTCAATCTTGATCCTAAATCAGGATGGACCAAAGAAGGAAAATCGACAATCAATATGAGCGGTAAACTTATGGTTGAGGCCAATGATCAGCTTCCACAGGGAATAGAGATACCTCTTAGCCTTAAGTCAGAAACAACTATATCTGCGGTCGAATAAATTACATCTCCGGATTATAACCAGGGAAAGTCTCTTCATTGTAACAATGAAGAGACTTTTGTTTTTTAATTGAGAAACAGTTTAGCATATCTTCTGTTTCTCTACCTCAAAGTGAAATCGGACTAAAATCTACATCAGGTGACACAATT
>JAUZOB010000007.1 GCA_030706665.1 Bacteroidota bacterium | reverse complement strand
TTTTTCTAATTGTTTAAATTTTTCAAGTTTATAATATTTAGCATTCCGTTGAGAGAGTTCCAGAAGTTTGAGTTTATCCCCTTTTTTCGGTACAATTTGTTTGATGTCCTTAAATCTATATTCCAAAGGAAAAGGAACAATCATTTATCTCGAAGAGGAAAATATTTTTTGTTTTATTTCAGTAATACCAATCACTAATAATTCTTCAGGAGATTCCTCAAGTCTTCTTTTTATCTCCTGAGTGAATACCTGTATAATGGCACCATCTACAATTCTAAGAAAATTTACATACCCGTATTTTTCATCTAAATCAACTGAAAAGACATCTACATTTGAAATTTGCGAATTCACAACTGTAGATTTAGATTTAAATTTTTCAAGTATCTCTATTTTATTTTTAAAGAATTGAGCTTCTTCAAAACGGTATTCTGCTGCCATAGTATTCATGGATTCCTTCAAATAACGAATAACATTTTGAAGATTTCCTTTAAGAATGCTCTTTATTTCCTGTATAGAATTTAGATAATCTTCTTCAGTCTGCAACCCTTCACAGGGACCTAAACAATTCCCTATATGGTATTCCAGGCAGACTTTGAATTTAAAAGATCTAATATTTTCAGGAGTTAAATTAAAATTACAAGTTCTGATTTTATAAAGGGAATGAATCAATTCAAGCAGACTCCTCACCAATAGAGAAGAAGTATAGGGTCCAAAATACGAAGATCCATCCTTTATTATATTCCTTGTTTGAAAAACTCTTGGGAAAGGTTCGCTTTTAACGCATATCCAAGGATAGGTTTTATCATCTTTAAGCAGAACATTATACTTGGGTTGATACTTTTTGATTAGATTGTTTTCTAATAATAATGCATCTTCTTCAGTTTCTACAACAATGTATTTAATGTCGGCTATTTGCTGAACCAGAATTTCAGTCTTTCGATTGTCGTGAGTTTTTACAAAATAAGAAGTCACTCTCCTTTTCAGATTCTTTGCCTTCCCAACATAGATAATCTTTCCATTTTCATTGAAATACTGATATACTCCCGGACTATCAGGTAAAACTTCAATGATTGATTTTAAATGATCTATGTAATTATTTTTTTTACTCACTCTTCAAATAGACTTATGAATTCAAATTTATCTACATCAAACAAACCTCTATCTCCTATCTTCAGATGGGGTATCACCAGAAGAGACATAAACGAGAGAGTCATAAAGGGTGAATTTAAAATGCATCCTTGTTGGTGAATTTTTTCATTTAAAAACGCATATTTTTGAGAGACAACTTCACCTTCTTCGGACGACATCAGACCACCTATTTTCAATTTTAAATCAAATATTTGTTTTTCATCACACACAACTAACCCACCTTTATTCTGAATCAATCTCAATAGAACCTTATAAATACTTTCATCATCAACTCCTACCACAATCAAGTTATGACTATCGTGAGCAATACTACTTCCAAAAGCTCCTTTTTTTAGACCAAAACCTTTTATGAAACCAACCTGAGGAATCGATTTTTCTTGATATCGATCGACTACAACTACTTTCAAAATATCATTTTCAAGATCTGCACTTATAAATTCTTCATTGCTTTTTATCTTAAAATACGATTTTTTAGTGAGTAATTGTCCCTCTTCTATTTCAATAACACGTACAGTTTTATTTTGATTCTTTATTTTAATATCTTCTATATTGACGGATTGCAATTGAAAATTATTTAATTCATTATTTTCATCTGTTGTGTAAAGTAATCTTCCGGAATCATAAACACATTCTCCATCAATATAACTTCTTTGAATATTAAAATCATCCAAATTATCAACCACAATAAAATCTGCTTTATCTCCTACTCTCAATAAACCTACAGGTAGTTTATAAAACAAAACAGCATTAACTGAGGACACTCTGATTAAATCAAAAATATTCAACCCTAATTTTAAACCTCTTTTTATTAAAGAATCAATGTGACCCTTTTGCAATAAATCATCAGGATGGGAATCATCCGTACAAAACATTACCTTATCCGGATATTCAGAAATCAAAGGATATAACTTTTCAAAATTTTTAGCCGCACTCCCTTCCCGAATCAAAATATGCATTCCTAAATTTATTTTTTCAACGGCCTCTTCTAAAGAAGAACATTCATGATCAGTCAATATTCCTTTATTAGCATATTCATTCAATGATTGTCCACTTAAATCAGGAGCATGACCATCAATTGGTTTATTAACTTTTTGAGACGCTCTTATTTTTTTGATTACTTCCTCATCATTATTAATTACTCCGGGATAATTCATCATTTCAGCTAAGAAATAAAAATCATCCCTTTCAATTAACCTCTCTACTGTCTGAGAATTTAAAATAGCACCAGAATGTTCTAACAATGTTGCAGGGACACAAGAAGGGACACCAAAGAAGAATTTCAATGGTACTCGCTTCCCATCTTCAATCATATATTCTATTCCTTCTTCGCCACAAACATTAGCTATTTCATGAGGATCACAAACAACAGCTACAGTTCCCCGTGGAACAATTAATTTAGAAAAGGATGAAGGTAGCAACATTGAACTTTCAATATGAACATGAGAATCAATTAAACCTGGTAATATCAAACAATCATCATCAACTTCACATTCATTAATATTTATAATTTTACCATCTTTAATTTGAATGATTCCTGAAAAAATTTTCCTTTTAAATACATCTAAAATTTTTCCTTTAATTTCCTTCATAAAAGAATATTTAATGTTTCACGTGAAACTCTATCTACCTAATAAAACCAAAAGAATATTAATATCAGATGGATTAACTCCACTAATACGACTTGCCTGACCAATTGTTTTTGGTTGAATCTGATTTAATTTTTGACGTGCTTCAGTTGATAAGGTATGAATCTTTAAAAAATCAAATTTACCATCAATATTTAAATCTTCTAATCTTTTCAACTTATCAGCCAATATTCTTTCCCTTTCGATATATCCTTGATATTTTAATGAAATTTCAGCTGATTCAATAATTTCTTCAGAAATTGAATTCTCTTTAATATACGATTTCAACTTATCTACATGATTTACGATTTCAAATAATGAAATTTGAGGTCTTAATACAATATTAGATAGTTTTACTTTTTGCTTTAGAGGAGAGGTTACTCTTTCTTCTAAAAAAGGATTTATCTTTTCAGGTTTAATACTTAAATTACTTATAAATATAATAAGATTATTTATATTAATATATTTATTTTTATATAACTCATATCTATTTTTATCAGCTAACCCAATTTTAAATGATTTCTCGGTTAATCGCTGATCCGCATTATCCTGGCGTAACAAAACCCTATATTCAGCCCTACTGGTAAACATTCGATAAGGTTCATCCACTCCTTTAGTAACCAGATCATCAATTAAAACCCCTATATAGGCTTCATCTCTTGATAATACAAAAGATTCTTTATTATTAATAGATAAATAGGCATTTATTCCAGCTATAAGTCCTTGTGCTGCAGCTTCTTCATAACCAGTAGTTCCATTAATCTGTCCGGCAAAAAATAAATTTTTTATCTTCTTAGTTTCTAAAGAATGATAGAGTTGAGTCGGAGGAAAAAAATCATATTCAATAGCATATCCCGGTCTAAAAATACGCGCATTTTCCAACCCTTCTATATTATTTATTGCTTCATATTGAATGTTCCACGGCAATGATGACGAAAATCCATTCAAATAAAATTCAACAGTATCCTGCCCTTCAGGTTCCAGAAATAAATGATGTTCATTCTTATCTGAAAATGTTACCAATTTTGTTTCAATGCTCGGACAATATCTTGGACCTATACTCTGTATCGTTCCATTGAATAAAGGAGAATCTTCAAATCCTCTTTTTAGAATCTCATGTACCTTCTCATTTGTATAGGTAACAAAGCAACTTTTTTGAGTCAGTTTTGACTTAGTATCATTTAAATAGGAAAATGTATGAAAACTTTCATCTCCTTTCTGTTCCTGTAAAATGCTAAAATTAATTGAACGACCGTCAATTCGAACAGGTGTACCCGTTTTCATTCTGCCAGCTTCAAAACCTAATTCAATTAACTGCTCAGTCAATTTAAAACTAGCTCTTTCTGCAATTCTTCCTCCTATTTGCTGTACACGACCTATATGAATCAAACCATTTAAAAATGTACCATTTGTAAGTACAACTGATTTTGAAAAAAATTCAACACCTAGATCCGTAACAACTCCTTCAACTTGATTATCCTTAACCATCAAATTTTGAACGGTTCCCTGCCATAAATGTAAATTTGAAAGACTTTCTAATTGTAGCCTCCAGTTCTCGCTAAATTTAAATCGGTCGCACTGTGCGCGAGGGCTCCACATTGCCGGACCCTTAGATTTATTCAGCATTCGAAACTGGATAGTAGATTTATCAGTAATTATTGCAGAATATCCACCTAAAGCATCTATTTCTCTTATTATCTGACCTTTAGCAATACCACCCATAGCAGGATTACAGCTCATTTGAGCAATACGTTCCATGTCCATGGTAATTAATAAAGTCAATGCTCCTAAATTTGCTGCCGCTGCTGCTGCTTCACACCCTGCATGTCCAGCTCCTACCACAATAACATCATAATTCTGCAGCATCACTACTTATATTTTAAATTCTTTAAATGCAAATCTTCAGTTTGTCTCATCTCAAGTTCCTGTTCATCTGTATGATCGTCAAATCCAATTAAATGTAGAATTCCATGGATAACTACCCTCATTAATTCATATTCCTTTTCAACCCCGAATTCCATAGAATTTTCATTCACACGATCTAAGCTAATATACAATTCACCATTAATTTTATTTCCAACATTATTATTGAATGTTACAATGTCAGTGTAAAAATCATGATTTAAAAACTGCTTGTTGATTGATAATAAATATTCATCATTGCAAAAGATAATATTAATGTCTCCTACTTTTTTTGAATAAAACAATATTGTCTCTTTTATCCAATCTTTAACAATCTTAGATTGAGATAGTTTAAAAGATAATCCTTCAGAATAAAATGATATCATTGATTTTTGTATTTATTGTAATCTCTATTCTTATTTGAATAAAATGTACTCATTTTTAATGATCAAGAAAAGATCCGATCATATAACATCTTACTCCTATACTCTTTAAAATATTTTACAGAATTAGAAACCATATGATTTACAACATATTTTGGCTCATTTTCTTGATATTCACCTTTCACTATTTTGACATTTTTAACATTCATCAAATGTAAAAATATATCTTGCTGTCTTTTATGAGTTAGCTAGATATTAAATAGCATTTATCGATTACCAATTTAATTCTTTTATTTTAACCACTCTTATACTCATAAATAATAGAATATCAGATCAATTTGATTTTATTAACAGGTTGTTAAAATTAAAAAGAATTGATATACAGGAGTATTTAAAATGAATAATTTCTATAGAACAGATTTTTAAGCATTTATAATATTAACAAACTTTTTATATCTTGTTAATATAGTTTCAAAAATAAGTGAAAACATTATTTGTATTTTTATTCAGAGTGAATAGATAGAAAGATTAGAATACGAGGTGCTAATTTTTGTTACTTTTTAGAAGTAAAAAACAAACCATTTATTAAATGGAATAGGGTAAATATTCGATAAACAAATAGTAGTTAATTCAGTTTATCAACAATTGTTAATATCAATTGTATTTTATTCTTTTAAAGAATAATAAAAGAAAAATAATTGTTTAAAACCATTTCAAAAATTTAGATAAAAGACTTTTTCAAATTTTTAAAATAAAAGTTTTAAACTGAATTAACAGGATATTTACATTTTCATTTATTCTTTTTTAAAAGAGAAATTTAATAATAATAATACATTTTGTAGGGTATCCTTTTATGTGTTTTTAGAATTAAAAAAGGGGTTATTGTATATTTAGGTATTTATTTGTGGGATGGAAAGAAAAATGAAGGTCCTTTTAGTAGAGGATAATATACTGAATCAAAAAGTGGCAATGTTTAGTTTAAATAAGCTGAATTTAGATGTAGATATTGCGAATAATGGGTTAGAGGCGGTTGATAAGTTCAAAGTTAATAGTTACGATTTGGTAATTATGGATATCATGATGCCTTTAATGGATGGCTTGGAAGCGACAGTGGAGATTCGTAAATTTGAAAAAAATGAAAACCGTGTCGATCTTGTTCCTATAATAGCATTAACAGCAAATACACTTGATAATGACCGTGAGAAATGTATTGAACATGGTATGAATGAATATATGGAGAAACCTTTTAATATCACCAAGTTTCAAATGATATTAAGACAGATGGAATTAAAGGTTTAAAAATTTCAATCCTTCCTTTTATATTTCTGTATCTTTGATGCACAATTTACCTGTTTTTATATGAATGATTTTATAGATATAAGAGGGGGAGGCGTTGCTGAAAATGATAGAGATTTGGATAAAAAATTACGTCCATTATCTTTTAATGACTTCAGTGGACAGAATAAAGTTGTTGAAAATCTTAAAGTTTTTGTAAAAGCAGCCAATTTAAGAGGAGAAGCACTTGATCATGTATTACTTCACGGCCCTCCCGGCTTGGGGAAAACTACACTCTCGAATATAATTGGAAATGAACTTGGAGTTAATGTAAAAATTACTTCAGGTCCGGTTTTAGATAAACCGGGTGATCTTGCAGGATTATTAACTAATCTTGAAGAAAGAGATGTTCTTTTTATAGATGAAATTCACCGATTAAGCCCAATTGTGGAAGAATATCTTTATTCTGCAATGGAGGATTATAAAATTGATATAATGATAGATAAGGGTCCTAGTGCCCGCTCTATTCAACTTGAACTTTCCCCTTTTACGTTAATTGGTGCAACAACCCGTTCCGGATTATTAACAAGTCCGTTAAGAGCGCGTTTTGGTATTCAATCTCATCTTGAATATTATGATATTGATATATTGACACAAATTGTAAAACGCTCATCTTCAATACTTGATATAAAAATAGAAGATCAGGCAGCTATTGAAATAGCATCACGAAGTCGTGGTACGCCACGTATTGTGAATTCTTTACTAAGAAGAGTACGTGACTTTGCACAAGTGATTGGAAATGGCAGCATTGATCTTGATATTACCCGTTATTCCCTTAAAGCTTTAAATATAGATAGTCACGGTCTAGATGAAATGGATAACAAAATACTAATGACTATTATTGAAAAATTCAATGGAGGACCAGTAGGATTATCGACGATTTCAACGGCCGTAGGAGAAGATTCAGGCACTATAGAAGAGGTTTATGAACCATTCCTTATAATGGAAGGTTTTATGAAAAGAACGCCTCGTGGAAGGGAAGTTACCCCTTTAGCTTATGAGCATCTCGGAAAAATTTCCCCTGGAGCTTCAATGACACTTTTTTAAATTCTCATCAAGCTTATATTAAATGTTACCTGAAGATATTTGAAAAAAAATCCGGGATACTGTCCCGGATTTTTAATGAATGATATTGATTTTTCTACTATATTTTCATAATCTTTTCATTTTCAATTGTTCCATCTTGAAAAGAGATTCTTATAAAATACATTCCGGCAGTTAAATCTGCAATATTTATAACTTTACGATTTATAAAATTCTTTACCAATTTTCCCATTTGATCAAATAGGGCTATTTTTTCTATTGTTTTTGAAGAATGGATAGAAAGTATGTCTTTGGTAGGATTAGGGCTAATAACGGTCGAAACATACGTAGAATCGTTGTTATCAGGTTGAGTTATTTGTGTAAAAGTTTTAGTTTTTTTGTCTGTATAAAGTAAATATTCCCCGGGCGCTAAAGTTACCAACTCACTTGTTGATGTTACATTTTTAGATTTTCCGCTAAAAAATTCATACCAGGTACCTGTATGTTGAAATGAAATATCTATAGTAGAACTCACTACATCAAAATTACCTACCAATACAGTATTCATATCCGAGTTAGAAAGTCCAATTCTTTTCATTGCACCCGAAACATTTAAATTTTCAGTACCTGAAACAAAGATTGGATTGTCATTTCTAAGGCTAATCATCGCTTTATAAGTGTTGAACAGTTTTTTACGAACAGGGTCATCAAAATAATCCCATTGTACCGGTTTCTCTCCAACTCTACTGTTATAATCGATAGAATAATCATATCCCAATTCCCCGAATTGCCAGATCATTTTTGGACCTGTCAGATTCATAAAGAATGTTGTACACAGGGCACTACGGTCAATTGCAGTACTTATATTTTTGATATTATAATCGCCGGATGAATTTCCCCAGGTAATTGATTTGAACATTTGCCTTTCTTCGTCATGACTTTCCATGTAAGCAACAAGTCCGGGTTGGGCAAATTGACGTTTTTGATAGGATGCCCATTCGAAATTTGAGGTTTGTTGATTATTGATAATATTATACCCCATAGCAGCCTGGCAGAAGTTGTAATTTGCATTTCCCCAGACCATCATTCCATTTTTATAATTTACCAATTCTCGTTCTTCGGATACATCGGTAAAATGTTCAAGAATAACAAATGCGTTAGGATTGACTTCCCATATTTTATTAGAGATTCGTTCCAAAATAGCAATTCTTGAAGCATCATAAGCGCTTCCATCACCGGGAGTATTGGTAAATCCTTTGGTAAAGTCAAATCTGAATCCGTCAATTTTAAATTCAGTCATCCAAAAGCTGGTTACTCTGTCAACAAAGTCCTTAGTAGCCTGACTTTGATGATTGAAATCAGAACCCCAATAATATACCGGGTTGGGAGAAACTGCATTAAACCATGGATTATCAGCCGCAGGACGATTATTTGCGCTATCCCAATACAACTGTACCAAAGGGCATGAATTGAAAGCATGATTCAATACAATATCCTGAATAACGATTATGTTTCTTTTATGACATTCGTCAATTAATGCTTTTAAATTATTAGCAGTTCCATATGCTTTATCCACAGCAAAATAGTAATTAGGATTGTATCCCCAACTACTGTTGCCTTCGAATTCGTTAAACGGCATTATCTCAATTGCATTAATGCCAAGATTTTTGAGATAATCAAGTTTGGTTATTGCTCCGTTAAATGATTTATCTGTTGTAAAATCACGGACTAAAAGCTCATAGATGACAAGATTTTGCTTTAGAGGGAGCGTATAGTTTGTATATTGCCATGTATAAGCAGGCTTATTGGTTTGCAGAACAGAAGCCCTGTCAGTCGTTTTTCCGGTAGGATAAGGAGTAGGGTTCGGATAAATAGTGGATGAAATAGATTGATCATCGAAAGGGTCGACAATTTTTTCGCAATAAGGATCACCGATTTTAATCGTTCCATCTACCAAATACTGATAAACGTATTCTTTTCCCGATGTTAAATTATTAAGGGTTAGCCAAAAACGATTCCCATCTTTTTTCATTTGAAAATCAGAAGTAGGTAACCAGTTGTTAAAATCTCCAAGTACGAAAGCATTTGTTTTATTAGGAGCATAAAGTACTAAAGTTGCAGTAGTGTTGTCTATATAATTGATTCCGTCTTTTACTCCGGAAGGAATAGTTCCGGAAAGATTATTGTCAGGTACGGAAATAAATACAGAGTCTTTAAGTATTTGTTGATTAAGGGTTGCATAAGCTTTTAGCCAGTAACTTCCGCTTTGAGGTATCTGAAGGGAATAAGTAAGTGAAGTACCATTTATTTGCGATAAAGATTGGTTATTTAAGAAAAGTCGGATATCGCTCGTTTGAGAAGTTGCGACTTCAACAGGAACATTTTGATTTATGGAAGCTATTGTGACTTTTGAAGGACTTTTGAAAGCCATATTAAATCCTTCGCTATATAAATCTACGAAAATATCAGCATCTCCCGTTGCTTTACCTGTCAAGGAAGCATCTGAGCTTCGAAAGACAAAAGCCATTTTTAATATTTTCTCAGTAGTAGGAACACCATAGTATGTTCTGATATCAGGTTGAATGGTAAGCTGATAAATATTGGTTGCGATACGTGTTAATTTTGTATCTGGAGTATTTGTACCCCAATTAGTTTTAACATATTTCCAATCTGTAGAACTGGTACTTTTATCGGTAATAACCCCTGTATGGGCATAAACATCGCCGGTATAACCTTTTAATCCGGCAGAACCCTGTGTAGCATCAAATGTGATTGTTACGGGATTAGAAACAGTTGGTAAAGCCGGGCTGGTAGTTATCTGAGCAGAAGAGATAACGTAAATGCAAAGCCAAAAGAGAGTTAAGTATAATTTTTTCATAGACTTAAATTCTTAAAGTAAGATAAGAATTTTTTTAATACATATAAAATTCGAAAAGGCCGTCACTTTAGTGACGGCCTTTAACTTTAATAAGTTATAGAATTGTATAAGTATAACCATTAGGGCCGAGGTGCAGCGTTATTGTATGAGATCCTGCAGTAATCGGAATGTTTTTACCTCCGGGCTGTAAAGTCCCATCAGTATTATCACTACCAAAGTTAATATCCCAACCGTTATTGGCTCTGAATTTAAGTTCTCCGTCAGTAGCTGTGAATGTTATATTCCATTCATGGCTTCCAAGTCCACCGGTAAAGGTCATAGGAGTTTCTGTAGACCACCCACCGGGTGTTGCAGAACCTATGATAGCCCAAGTGGTTGGAAGAACTTCATAAGTCATTGCAGCCATATCAACACGGATACGATAGAAACCATCGGTAGGAACCGGTACGTTTTGTTCTCCTCCACTGATAAGAGTTCCCGGTGAACCATCTTTCATTCCAAATCCGCCATCCCATCCGGCTTGTGATGGTAAGAACTTAATCCCATAACCGGCAGTGGTCAGATATTCATAGATTTCAAATAGTCCGTTACCCAGATTATTGAATTTTAAACCATTAGCAGGAGTCCATCCGGCAGAACAAGAACCACCTACCATATACAGATTATCTAAACTCCATGGAGTTACTGTATATTTCATCGTAGCGAAATCAACTTCGATGCGATAGGTTCCTTTCAATGCAGGAGCAGGAATTGCAGGAGGATCGCCTGCTGAAGTAGCGCTTAAAAGATCACCTCCTAAGACATCATTACCACCCCATTGAGGCTGCCATGTGTTATTGCCATTGTTCAACAAGAACTTATAAGCACCACCGGCAGGATCAAGATCTGTAATGATAGCAAATTTACCTACGCTCACTTTACTCATTTTAAGAGCTTTGCTGGTATCCCAACCTGCACCGGTTGCACCACCTACAAGATATAGTTGTGGAAGATCTTTGGTTACAGTATAAGTCATGGTAGTAAAATCAACATCGATCTTATAAATTCCTGTTTCGGCAGGCGAAGGAATATTAATTCCACCATCTCCATTGTAAAGTGTACCTTCCTGTCCTGATTTAGTACCCCAATTAGGTGCGCTCCATGTAGTTCCGGCAATAACTTTCCATCCATAAGTTCCACCGTCGGCAACAGATTTCAGGGTGGCGACTCCGGTAAATTTACCGTCACCGACTTTAGTCATTATTACGCCCTTAGAAGGATCCCAACCTGCATCGGTTGCATCTCCGACAAGATAAAGAACATCGACACTAAAGATGTCAATAAAGATTTTATTTGGCATAGGGATATAAGAATACTTGTCGGTATATGCTTTAACAGACCATTGATAAGCACCTGCAACAATGTTTTTTGATTTTAACAGATCTTTCAAATCTTTATTGGTCATGGAAAATATTGTATCTGCACCGGAATTATTAGAATCCATTGTAAGTAATGGCTGGGAAAAATCACCATTTATCTTATCAAGGATAAACTGATATTTAATGATACTACCGGCTTTTGTAGAAGCAGTTTTGTTCCATTTAAAGGTTTGACTTGCAGTAGGACTCACAATTGCATCAACTAATATTGACCCTGATTGTGCAGGAGTAATCAATTTAAAATCATTGATTCCTTCATCAGGTACTGTCAATGTTAAGGTAGATGAAGGCTGAGCGTAAGTAATATTTTTACTTCCGTTATCAGCTTTTACAGTCCATGCAACCTGAACTTGTTTATCATTAGCTTGCTTGATGCGGGTGACAATAGTTGCCAACTCATTATAAGTCAATGTTGCAGCATTTGCAGCACCTTTATTATCAGCTTGTTTTGTAAAGATAGGGTTTGTAAAATCACCT
The DNA here is from genome assembly GCA_030706665.1 of Bacteroidota bacterium. Classification (GTDB taxonomy): domain Bacteria; phylum Bacteroidota; class Bacteroidia; order Bacteroidales; family Prolixibacteraceae; genus JAUZOB01. The sequence continues at coordinate 12,771 of JAUZOB010000007.1, read as the reverse complement.
CCGACTTTATCAAATACAATCGTATAAGTAATTGCACTACCCAAACCTGACGAAGCTGCATCCCATTTGAACGGGAACGTTTTGGTTGGAATTCCAAGGTTAATATTTACAGTTGTTGTAGCATCTGGGGATAGCAAAGAAAATTTAGAAATTTGTTCCCCATGCACCGTATGGTCGCCTATCTCCTGAGTACAAGAATTTGTAAAAAGGATGCATAGAACACACCAGAATAATATCGCTAATTTTTTCATTGTTCTAGTTTTTAGTACATTAAAGTTTACTGATAATCAGAGAAATTCTGCTCGAAAGTAGAAGTAGTAACTGTTTCAGTAGTACCATCTGGTTTGTTCAGAGTTCCGGAGAAAACCACCTTCATTGTTTTAATGTCGCTGACTGATTTGCCTTCAGGGAATGGATCCACCAACTTTGAAGGAAGGTATGTAAAAGCAAATTCTCCATCTCTGTCAGGAGTAGTGGCAACAGGTTCACTCATCGCTACAACAGTATTTCCATCAGCATCAACTAATGTTACAGATACCATGATATTCGACATTACCTGCTCTTTTGGATTAGTTGCAAGATTTTGATTGTAGTATACGGTTACAATGTCTTTATTAGAGACTCCTGAAGGGAAGGTACGGAAAAGGCTTTCTTCAAAAGCCAGGGCTTTTAATTTGATAGAAGTCTTCTTATCTCCTGGAGTTTGTTTATTACCTGTAACATCACGCAATAGAAATCCAACCTCTTTCAGTTTACCGGGAGTAGCTGAAACTCCAAACAGGTCTGCCATATTATTAAAAGTAACTGTAGCCCCGTTTCTGGTAACTGTGATTGGAAATTTAAGTTGAAACTTATTGGTAGTTCCTTCAACAGGAGTCAGTTTTGCATTCGGAGAAATATTTCCCCATGATGAAGATCCTCCTTCATAATCGATTAAAGCTTCTGATGGAGAACCGAGTTCACTACTCCAGGCCCAAAGATATACATCGGTTAAGCCAGCGACTGCCGTTCCGGTTACATCGAATGTGATTGTAACATTTTCTGTTAATGCGTCAATATCAGCAGGGTCAACGGTAAATTTAGGCAAATCGCTTTGTCCAAAGCTACTTAGAATACCTCCTGTGAGCATCATGATTAGTATGATTATCCTTTTCATTTGATTCTGATTAAAGTTTATTAAACAGTGCTTCTATTTTTTAACCATTTGAAATTCATAAGAAACTTTCACCGTTGGCTTAACAACTGTTTTTCTAAGAATTTTAAGGCTAACTTTACCGGAAGTCAGATTTGCAAGGCTTCCAAGCGTAACATTTTGTGTTGTGGTACCGCTTGTAAGGACGATAGCTGCCGGATATTTCGGATCATCAAGAGCCCAGGTTCCACTCGGTAACATATCCACGTATGACTTTCCTACAGAGGTTGTAAATGTTCCGTCACTTTTTAAAGTAAGTGAGAAGTCAGTATATGGATGATTCGGAAAGACTGTTGTCAGATCTTTTGAGACTGCAAATGAAGGATAATCCTTTGATTTTGCATTTTCATCCGTTTGGATAAACTTGGTTAAATTCCAGGTTCCAACCAGTTGAGCTTTACGATCGAAAGGCTTTCCAATCGGTGGAATTTCGTCTGGTGTGCAGGAATAGAATAATATTAATGCACTTATTATAAAAAATAGTCTTTTCATGTCGTTCAAATTAAAATGGTTCTTCATTCGGAAGGAATACTTCATTTATTTCATTGATAGGAAATTGAAGGGCTAGTCCCGGATAATTCCATTTCACACCTCTGATCATCAATTCGCTTTCACCTCCGGATCCTCTTCTTTTCAAATCATAAACACGATAGCCTTCGCCAACCAGTTCCAAACGCTTTTCAGCTCTTACTACGGTTAAAATGTCTTCAGCAGTAGCATTAGCAGGAATTTTATAAATTTCATCGTTGGAATAAGCCCGCATTCTGATATCGTTAATATCAGCAATTGCAGTAGCTAAATCCTTAGTAGCCTTTAAAGCTGCAGCCTCTGCACGGATGAGCTTCAACTCTGTCAAATGAATCAGAGGAACATTCATGTTATTAAAGTTGAACTTAGCCAATCCAATGTATTCATTTGTCAATCCCGAATTGAAAGTTTGATACCATGCTCTGGCTCTTTTATCAACAGCGATAGCTGCTGCATTTTGAGTGTAAAAATTCTTATCAATTCTGATTTGAGGAATATTGGTTCCATCACAACGATAATCACCAAAATTTGATCCTGCATTTGTATTCTGAGACGTTGTATTTGTTGAAACTAATTGGAAAATTGTTTCTTTTGAGGGATCAACAGTCAGGCTAACAGATCCGTAAGTAAATGTGGTTTGTTTCATGATGAAACGAGATTCAACATTTGCATCGAATTGAAAGCCTCCGTTTGTGATCACATCATTCGCTTTTGTATATGCATTTTCATAGTCGTGCATCTGGAAGTAGACATCAGCCAGCAAACCTTTTGCAGCCCACTTGGTAGCATAAGCACCATTTGAATTGGTTGTAGGAAGTACACCTTCGGCATCGTTAAGATCAGCAAGTATTTGTTTATAGACGTCGGCAACCGTAGATCTTGGAATAATACTGGGTTTTGAAGTTGTTTTTAACCCGATGCCCAGATGGGTATTGTTAGCTGTATATCCGTAAGGCTGAGCAAACATTCTGACTACAGCGTAATGACAAAGCGCGCGGATAAATTTAGCTTCACCTACCATTTGTTTCTTTTGTGCGTCGGTCAATCCGGATACCTTATCTACATTTTCAATGACCAGGTTTGCTCTTAATATAGAAACATAAGCATTGCTATAAGGTTCATTTGCTGTGAAATACCCTGTAGTATAACGCTTGTAAATATTGAGACGTTTATCACTGGTAGGTTGCAACGGATAGGTTTCATCAGCCATCAGATCGGAGTAACGTTGAAAAGCTCCTCCATATACATCTTGTAAGGATTGATAGGAAGCATTCAATAATCCCTGTAAGTCACTTCCTGTTTTTAGTGCTTTCTCTTCAAGAATTGTGGAAGGATCTGATGGTTTTATATCCAACATGTTATTGCAGGAAGAAAAAAGTGCGGCAATAAACAGGGATACTATAACGATATGATTAATTTTTTTCATTTTGAAACGTTTCAGAGTTTATAATTAAAACGTTAAGTTTAAACTTAATGAATAGGTCCTTTCCTGAGGAGGATTAAGGAAGTTGACATTTACACTCATATTTCTGTCAGTTGCATTATCAAAATCTCTTGCAACTTCAGGGTCAGCACCGGGATATTTGGTAAAAGTGAAAAGGTTAGTCCCTGACAGGGATACTTTTGCTGCTTTGATATGTGCCGGTTTAAGAATATTCGTTGGAATATTGTAAGAGAAGGTAAGATTTTTCATTCTTACATATGAACCGTTATAAAGCCACATATCAGAATTAAACCATACTTCTCCATCCTTTCCTAAGCTGGATCCGTTAAGTGACATTCTGGGATATTTAGCTATATCGCCAGGTTTTCTCCAACGATCGAAGCGGTCGGTACGGAAATTCCAGTCGGTTGCAAGTCCCATCTGACGTTTTGCAGATGAATCATATATTTTAGATCCATAGCTGAATGTAAGCAAAGCGCTTAATTCAAATCCTTTATATGCAAAGGTATTGGTACATCCTCCAGTAAAGTCAGGTATTACTTTTCCAATTGGGACTTTATAGCCGTCATCGCCTTCAAATTTGTATACTTTGGTTTCATTCCCATTTTTATCCAAATAAATCGGGCGACCGTCTGCAGGATCTATTCTGGAAACTCTGACCAACATGTTAGTTCCGACCGGATATCCTACTAAAATACGGGTATCGTTGGTTCCACCTCCTACTTCTCCAGTTAGTCCTCCCACACTCAAAACTTTATTCTGAAGCGATGCGATATTGAAGTTGGTATTCCAGGTAAAATCACCTACAAAGTTGCGGGTATTGATATTGAACTCAACCCCTCTGTTGCGGATTGTAGCAAGATTTTGCCATTGATTTCCGAATCCTGTAGTAGCAGAAACAGCCTGATTGATAAAAACTTTAGTAGTGTATTTATAGAAGAATGCTGCTTCAGTATTGATTCTCCCGTCAAAGAAACCTGCTTCAAATCCGGCATCAAAACTTTGAGTCGGTTCCCATTGAAGTTCAGGATTTGAATATTTGGTTTGATAACGGATAGGAAGTCCATTATAATAACTTGAAGCGGTTGGAATGGTATAAGTTCCTATTGCTTCGTAGTTCGGAATATTCGAGTTACCGGTAATACCGTAGCTGGTTTTTAATTTCAGGAAAGAAAGTATATTATTTCCCTTCAGAAATGATTCTTCCGAAACAATCCATCCTAAAGCAATGGTCGGGAAATAACCGTATTTTTTGTTTTTCCCAAATCTTGAAGAACCATCGGCACGTAGAGACCCCTGAACAATATAACGGTCTTTATATTTATAGTTGATTCTGGTAAAGAAGCTTATAAAAGCCCATCTCTCAGCAGCTACAATGCTGGTAGTCGCTGTTGATGGGTCACCAGCTTTCACAGCCTGTTCCAAGGTATAACTTGTTCCTGTTGTTTTAGAACGCTGGTATTCATGACCTATCATTGCAGTAAGACTATGTCCGTTTTGCAGGGTAAAGTCATAAGAAGCCAATGCAAAATAGTTATAATTAAGTACGTATTTATAATTATTCCATTGATACCACAACCCAGTTCTGGTATAACCATTCTGATTACCATTGTTACTAAAATCATAATAGTCAACAGCACTATTCAGTGTTAAGGTTAAATTTTTAATGGGTTTGGCCATAAAAGCAAGACTATTGATTGTACGGGTATCCTTATTATTTTGAGTTTGTAATTTGTTCATCATAATCGGGTTACCGGCATTTCCACCCCCTTTGAAGAAAGTCCCGTCAGCGTTATAAATTGGGTAAATAGGAAGGGCATAGCCCATTGCAGCACCTAGTCCTCCATCCCACGGATTTCCGGGAAGATCGGTTTTTGTTCCGGTTAATGTAGTTGAAAGTTGAAGGGTATAATTCGGACTGAATGCATAATCAAGGTTCAATTTACCGGACATTCTTTTCATAACGTTTCCAATCATATAAGATTGATCATTATCATAGGTAGCTCCGGCATAAACCTTAAATTTTTTACCGGCATAGTTGGCTGAAAGGTTGTAATCCTGCTTGTAACCGGTGCGGGTAATTTCATTCCACCAATCGGTATTATTTTTTTGTGCCTGAGCCCAGGTAAGTCCACCGGGTAATCCTGTCGGAATGCCTGTATTGCCATCATTTTCCCATGCTTCCTGATAGAGTTGCAGCCATTCCTGTGCGTTACACATATTGACTTTCTTATCAGGATTACTAATACTTTGTCGGGTACTGAAATCAACTGTTAATTGTTTGCTTTTCCCATGTTTGGTAGTTACAATGACTACACCATTTGCACCACGGGATCCATAGATACCGGCTGCAGAAGCATCTTTTAACACTTCTATTGATTCGATGTCATTGGCATTAATTGAAGCCAACGGGTTGACATTCATCCCTCCGGTACGGCCTCCCAAACCAAAGATATCATTGGTAATTGGAATTCCGTCAACTACATAAAGAGGGTCACCTCCTGAGCTGATTGAAGAAATACCACGGATTCGAATTACAGAACCCGAACCGGCCATCCCACTGCCTGTAGTGACATTGACACCGGCAGCTTGTCCTGCAAGTGCTGATTCAAACGAAGGTGTAATCTTGTTTGCAATCTGATTTGATTCCACTTTTGCAATTGATCCGGTAATCTCTCTTTTTTTCTGGATACCGTAACCAACAACCATTACTTCTTCGATTTTCTTGGTTTCGCTTACTAATTTGATGTCTATTACAGTTTGAGAACCGATAGTAACAGGTTGACTCAAATAACCCATGAATGAGAAGGTAAGGGTCTGACCTTTCTGTCCTTTTATTGTATACTTACCGTCTAAATCGGTAACAGTACCACGAGTAGTTCCTTTTAGAAGTATAGACACGCCCGGTAAGGATTCACCGGTAGCCTTGTCGGTTACTTTACCAGATATTGTCAACTCTTGGGCAAAGCCAATCTGTACAAACAGAAACAATGCTGACAACATCACCGTTAGTTTTCTAAAATTTAATTTCATAGATACGCTCTTAAAGATGTCATTGATTTGGTTTTTAGAGATTTTAATCATTTTTGCCTAATCAGTACCTAAAGATTTGCCGAATCTTATTTTTTCCTTTTTTAAGTTTTTTTAACTTCTACGGCAAAGAATCATATTTTACTCGAAATAAAATCTGCTTTACAACATGTTTTTATTTGCAAACGAAACCGCAAACGTTTGCACCAAAAATGTTGTATAACAGGTTTTTGTGATTACATTTTTTTTACTTTTCACAAGCAAATAAAGTATATACAACTTCAGGATAAATTATTAACTTAATGAGTTGTATAGATCCGTCTTATTCTGAGTTAATACATTGATTATGAGAAGCAGTCAGATAACTATCAAAGACATTGCGAAACAACTTGGGATCTCTCCTTCTACGGTTTCAAGAGCATTAAAGAACCATCCTGATATCAGTGTAGAGACAAAACGTGCAGTCAATGAACTGGCTTCTCAATTGCGCTATCAGCCAAATGCCGTTGCATTGAGTCTGAAGCACAGCCGTACCAATACCATCGGAGTGATTATTCCTGAAATTGTACATTACTTCTTTTCTCAAGTGATCAGTGGAATTGAAGATGTGGCTTATGATGCTGGATATACTGTAGTTATCTGTCAGTCGAATGAACGTTATGATCGCGAAGTGAACAATGCCCGGGCACTTTTCCTGCACAGGGTTGACGGAATCCTGGTCTCCGTAGCAAAAGAAACTGAGAATTTCGATCATTTGAATGAGCTGATTGACAATAACATTCCTCTGGTATTTTTCGATCGTATTTGCAATGAAATAGAAGCAGATACTGTAGTAATCGATGATTATGAATCGTCAATTAAAGCGACTGAGCATCTGATTGAGAATGGGAAAACACGGATTGCTCACCTTAGCGGGCCACAAAATCTGTTGATTAGTCAACATCGCTTGCAAGGTTATATGGATGCATTGAAGAGACACCATATCCCGATCGATAAAGATTTGATCGTTCAAGCCGATAGTTTTGAGTTAGCCGATGAAGCTGTGGAAAAGTTGACGAAATTACCATCTCCTCCTGATGGTTTATTTACAGTGAATGATATGACGGCAATCGGCGCAATGCAGGCATTTCAAAAACGGGGTTACAAAGTCCCGGATGATATTGCAATCGTAGGCTTTAGCGACGGAAGATTTTCTAACATTACCAATCCGGCATTAACATCTGTCGACCAGCATGGTTACGAAATGGGGCGTAAAGCAATGGAAATACTGCTTCGCAGAATATCTGATGATTTACGTGAATTTACACCTGAGAATCATATTATTTCCGGTGATCTTATTGTGCGAGGCTCTTCAAAAAAAATGGAATAGAGTAAAAAAAAATTTCTGACGGGTGCAAACGTTTGAAATGGGAAGAGTAGCTCAAAAATGCATCTAAAACAACTGATAATTAAAGCTTTAAAATCAAGAAGGACTTGCTTTTTTCATTTTCGTATTCTTTCTTTGTATAAGAAATTTTTGCCAGCCTAATCTTATCGAAGGGGTCAACCCCAAACTTTCCTTTTTCCTGTTTTTTGACGGGAACAATTCCCTATTTATTATTTATCAAGAAATAGAAACTTTTATGAAGAAAAAGCCTGCACTAAGTTTTTGGCAGATATGGTATTTAAGTTTTGGCTTTTTAGGGGTGCAATTTGGATTTGCATTACAAAATGCCAATGTTAGCCGGATATTGTCGAGTTTAGGAGCCAATCTGCATTCTCTTTCTCTATTTTGGCTGGCAGCACCAATGATGGGGTTGATTGTTCAACCGATTGTCGGAGGTGCAAGCGATCGAACATGGAATCGATTGGGAAGGCGCTTGCCATTTATTCTTGGCGGAGCCATAGTCTCGATTACCGCTATGTTTTTAATGCCCAATTCTTCTTTCATCACCTCAATCATGTCGCCAATCATTTTTGGCGCATGTATGTTAGCATTGATGGACGGTTCGTTTAATGTGACTTTTCAGCCCTTTCGTGCTTTGGTTGCTGATATGCTACCCGACGAACAAAGAAACATCGGATATTCCATTCAGAGTTTTTTGATTAACGCAGGTGCTGTTATCGGTTCGGTTCTCCCTTATTTTATGACCAATGTTTTGGGTGTCCGTAATGTAGCGCCCGAAGGTAAAGTACCACCTTCAGTTGTCTGGTCTTTTTATATCGGAGGAACAGTTCTGATACTGAGTGTTCTTTTAACTATTTTCCGGACAAAGGAATACTCTCCTGAAAAAATGAGAGAATTTGAAGGGATAAAGGAAGAAACTCCGAGGGTGGGATTCTTCAAAACATTGTTTTCCATGCCTCGAACCATGTTGCAGTTAGCAGTTGTACAGTTCTTTTCCTGGTTTGCGCTTTATCTGATGTGGGTATTTACAACACCTGCCGTAGCTCAGCACTATTGGCACACTCCCGTAAAAGATGCAAGTTCGGCAGCTTACAATGAAGCCGGAAACTGGGTGGGGATTATATTCGGAGCCTATAGCCTATTTGCAGCATTTTATTCTGTGATTATGCCCTGGCTTGCCCGTAAAATCAGCAGAAAGCTGGTGTATTCCCTTTCAATCTTTTGCGGAGGGATCGGCTATATCTCGATGTTCTTTTTCCATGATCCCCATTATCTGATATTTTCAATGGTAGGTATCGGAATCGCCTGGGCTTCTATTCTTGCGATGCCTTATGCAATTCTTTCAAGTGCATTACCTGCCCGTCAGATGGGTATTTATATGGGAATTTTCAATTTCACCATTGCCGGACCTCAAATATGCAGCGGACTATTCGGAGGCTTAATCCTTGAACATTTCTTTAAAGGTGAGGCCATTTATATGCTTGTTCTGGCTGGAGTATCCATGTTGATCGGATGCATCACAGTCTATTTCGTAAAAGATAAAGAAATCAAAGAAGAAGATATTAAAGAGTAAGATGGAGATAAAAGCATGTCTTTTTGACCTTGACGGAGTACTGGTTGATACTGCGAAATATCATTATCTGGCCTGGCGCGAACTGGCTGAGGAGTTAGGGTTCGAATTTACGGAAGATCATAATGAGCGATTAAAAGGCGTAAGCCGGATGCGTTCACTTGATATTCTGCTGGAAGTCGGAGGCCTTGATTTCGAAGATTCGGTAAAGGAAAAACTTGCTGCCCAAAAGAACAATCGTTATGTCAGTCTGATTGAACGGATGACTCCGGACGAAATACTGCCCGGAGTGAAGGAATTTCTGGAAGGACTGAAAAACAGAAAGATTCTTCTTGCATTAGGATCTGCGAGTAAAAATGCTCCTCTTATTTTAGAGCGTACCGGCTTAGCCGGATATTTCGATGCCATTGTCGATGGAAATCTGATCAGTAAAGCGAAACCCGACCCTGAAGTCTTTCTTAAGGGAGCTGAATTATTGAATGTACCTCCTCAGAATTGCGTTGTGTTCGAAGATGCTGCATCGGGGATCGAAGCAGCCCTCAATGCAGGGATGCTCTGCATTGGTGTAGGAGATCCGGAGATATTAAATCAGGCGAATTTAATTATCAGTGGGTTTAGTGAATACTCTGCAGAGCGTTTTGTAAACAGTTTTATTGCTTAAAAAACGGAAATCGTTCATGAAAAATTATATTGTACACGATAACTGGAAGGTCATTGAAGAGGGGTTTCACCCTGAATTCAATCTGATCTCGGAAAGTGTGTTTAGCCTTGGAAACGGAAGAATGGGCCAAAGGGCCAATTTTGAAGAATGTTATTCCGGCGAAACACTCCAGGGAAGCTACATTGCGGGAGTTTATTATCCCGATAAGACGAGGGTCGGTTGGTGGAAAAACGGATATCCCGAATATTTTGCCAAAGTCCTGAATGCTGCGAATTGGATTGGAATTAACATTCGGATCAATGAGGTTGAACTCGATCTGGCAAAAGCTTCCATTCATAGCTTTCGGAGAGAACTCGACATGCAACATGGCCTGTTATCCCGAAAATTCGAAGCTGTCTTAACCAACAATTGCCGGGTAAGAGTGGAATCCGAACGGTTTGTAAGCATGGCGAATCCTGAAGCGGGAGCCATCAGATATTCTCTTACCGCATTGGATTTCGGAGGGGTAATTGATATTCAGCCTTATATTGATGCTGATGTCAAAAATAAAGATTCGAACTACGATGAAAAATTTTGGGAAGAAGTTACCACTCAAAATCATCCCGAGTCGGCTTTCATTGTTGCGGAAACCAAAAAGACCGCATTCCATGTCTGTACAGGCATGAAATATAAAGTCTTTCTCAATGGGAAACCTGTAGAAGTGAATCCTGAATTTGCAACCCGCGAGAAATATGTAAGCCATACATTTCAAATCACGGTGAAAGAAGGCGATATCCTGACCATTGAAAAGTATGGTGTCAACCTTAGCTCTCAATTTCATTCGAAAGAAAAAATCCTTGATAAAGCTTTTGATGTTCTTGAAACAGTATACGATCAGGGATATGATGCTTTACGGAAAGAACATACCGAAAGCTGGCTGAATAAGTGGGAAGGAAGCGACATCCTGATTGAAGGGGATGTTGCAGCCCAACAGGGGATTCGTTTCAACATATTCCAGTTGAATCAGACCTATACCGGTGACGATGCGCATCTGAATATCGGACCGAAAGGATTTACCGGAGAAAAGTACGGCGGATCGACCTATTGGGATACGGAAGCATACTGCCTTCCTTTTTATCTCAGTACAGCCCCGCAGAATGTCTCGCGCAATTTGTTGATTTATCGTTACAACCAGCTTGATAAAGCAATCGAGAATGGAGAGAAACTCGGGTTTACCCATGGTGCGGCCTTATATCCGATGGTAACGATCAACGGCGAGGAATGTCATAACGAATGGGAAATCACGTTCGAAGAGATTCATCGAAACGGGGCGATCGCTTTCGGAATATACAATTACATCCGATATACAGGCGATGCCGACTATCTCGCACCTTACGGATTTGAGGTTCTTCTTGGCATTTCAAGATTCTGGAACCAGCGCATAACTTTCTCCGAAGAACGTCAGAAATATGTGATGCTGGGAGTTACGGGTCCGAATGAATATGAAAACAATGTGAACAACAACTGGCATACCAACAAAATGGCAGTATGGACTCTCAAATACACATTGGAAGTCATTGATTTTCTGAAAAAGAATCATTTGCAGTCCTATCAGTCTGTTGCTGAAAAGAGAGCATTTGACGAAAAAACTGAAACGGTCCGGTGGAAAGACATCGTTGAAAGGATGCATTTTCCTTATGATGAGAAGCGGAAAGTATTCTTGCAACAGGACGGATTTCTTGATAAGGAAATCGTTCCGGTCGCTGAGCTTAATCCTTCAAATCTTCCATTAAATCAGCACTGGTCATGGGATCGGATTCTGCGTTCATGTTACATCAAGCAGGCCGATGTGCTACAAAGCCTTTTCTGGTTCGAAGAGGAATACGACACGGAAACACATCAACGAAACTTTGATTTCTACGAACCCATCACGGTTCACGAATCATCACTTTCTCCCTGTGTCCATTCAATACTGGCAGCCAGCCTCGGGAAACACGATAAAGCGTATGAACTTTATCAGCGTTCGGCACGTCTTGACCTGGATGATTACAACAACGATACCGAAGACGGATGCCACATTACGAGTATGGCAGGTACCTGGATGAGCGTGGTATATGGTTTCGGAGGGCTTCGGGTATTAAATGATAAACTACACCTGAATCCGTTTATTCCGAAACAATGGAAATCATTCTGTTTCAGCGTAGGATACCGGGGAGCTCATTTGAAAATCAATGTCAGCACTGACAAAATCAAGATTGAAAATCATTCCGGGGTTTCAGCAGAACTTATGATCAAAGGAAAAGCTTTGAAACTGGAAGCAGGGAAGGAACTTGAAGTTGCCATGATTTAAAACAAGAGTAACATGCTAAATGGCTTTAAATTTTTTAAAATAGCACTGGTAGGAGTACTTCTCGCCTGCAGTGTATCAATGTTTGGACAAATAAAGGTTGAAAGAATCGAACCATCATGTTGGTGGGTTGGGATGAAAAATCCCAATCTCCAACTGTTGGTAAAAGGGAATGACCTTCAGGGTGCTCAGGTTGAGATTAAAGGCGAAGGACTCCGGCTTCTTCAGATCGGGAAAGCGGAAAATCCTGATTATGTATTTCTGGACCTTAACATAGCTCCTGAGGCAAAACCCGGGAAGTATATTCTTACCTTCAAAAAGGGGAAACAAAAAATGGTCAGGACCTATGAGCTATTTGCAAGGAAGCAAGGATCAGCCGAACGGAATAGTTTTAATGCTTCTGATGTAGTCTATTTGCTGATGCCCGACCGTTTTGCCAATGGCAATCCTAAAAATGACAATATCGAAGGATTGGCAGAGAAAGCCAACAGGACAATTGACGGCGGACGTCATGGAGGTGACATTCAGGGTATCATCGATCATCTTGATTATCTCAAAGACCTGGGGATCACTGCAATCTGGTCAACTCCCCTGCTTGAAGACAACGAACCGACTTTCTCTTATCATGGTTAT
>JAUZOB010000069.1 GCA_030706665.1 Bacteroidota bacterium | reverse complement strand
TATAAAGCCATGCAGCACAATCATTAAAACGAGCCTCCGGATAGCCTCTGAAACGGAACCTTCCTCCAAGGCATGCACCCATGAAAGGGGAGGGGCGATGTTCATATTCCGGATAATTATTTACCAATTCATAATCATTCCACCTATTCGTATAACGTGTCCAAAGATTAAACGCTAAAACTTGCTGCCTGAGTTGAACAGATTTTACGGGAACGAAGGCACTGAAACTTCCTTCGTACATAGTCCACGTCGCCGTGGAATTAAAAGCACTTAATCCGTTCCATAGTTTAAAGTATTCAATTGTCCCTCGTGATGGATTGTCTTTGAAATCGACGTTCTCATTTGAAATTCCTATCGTATATCCGAAGGTCCTTAATTTACGACTTCCAATTGGTGTTGGAAATTGCATATTTTGATTTTGAAAGAAAAGACTGGATTCGATAAAAGTTCTTCCCGAAGTGAATGGATTCAATGTGCCTAATGAAGTTCCGTTATTAATTGGGAGACCATTTTTTAAGAACAAAGTATCGAGCACATGATTTTTCCCGTATCCGGCTGGAAGTAAGAATCTGAATATAAACTCTCCTTCTATCTTATTACTTTGAATCCTGTAATAATTCATTTTGTCCGAGTAATTATTCCCGGCAGTTTCAGTAGGAAATTTAAAATTCAAACCATTATAGACATCCAGAGAGCCATAGTGCGCAATGTTGATATTGGGACTGAAAAATAATCTTTTTATCATTGGGACTTGAAAATTTTCAGCTTCCCAATAGATATATTTAGAACCGTTTGTACTGACCAGTCCGACAAGGGTAGAAGTAGATTGCTGCTGTAATAGACCGCGGGCGGCAATGTCAACGGCTGCTGAAACTCCCAATGTCTTTAGATAAAACGAAAAAGGGATTGCAACGACTTTGGAGCCCTGCACTTTGGATGTATCTGTTTTTTCTACGAGAATTTCCTGAGCAAATAATTCGGTTGTAGTAATTAATAAAACAAAGAAGCAAACTATGATGTGTAATATATTTTTCATTTTAATATAAATCGAATTTTGGGCTAATTTATACAAAAAATCATGCAGTGGAGGTTATTCTGTATTATACGCCAGCAATATTGAAATTAAGGAGAGTTTGTATTGGTGAAATATGGCTGTTAGAAGTATGAATATGAGTTTGTTGGGTCAAATATAAGTTTGTGTGAAATGTTGATGACAAAATTGTATGAATTTGTTATTCCTAAAGAATTAAAGAAGATTTGAATTGCTATGTTAATTCTGAGTCACAGAATCAAATCTAAAATTTTAATAAATATTTCTATAATACACGAAAGGTTGAGCTCAATGCTTTAACCGGAGTAGGATTTAAATACAAAAGATTGAGACTTGAACACAGAAAAGAGTTTTGAATCCCCAAAACTTGGATGTCCTATGAAATTGACAGGAATCCTCTTAGCTTGATTACTAGCTTCTCATTTTGATCTTCCTTATTCGTTAAGGATAAATATTTTATCTGTTTCGGATATTCTCTATGCTGTAAGCATAGAGAATACCCAATAATCTAAACGAAATTCTTTTCTTTTTTAATTGTTTCGTAAGCTTCGCTTACTTTTTGGAATTTCTCTTTAGCCGAATTTTGAAAATCCTCTCCTAAGTGAATAACCTTATCCGGATGATATTTCAATGCCATTTTTCGGTAAGCTTTTTTAATTTCTTCAGGAGTCGAATCCTCTCTAATTTCCAAAACATTGTATGCCCAATCTGTCGAAACAACAAACATCGAACGGATAGAATCTATATCAGGTTGATGAATTCCTAAATTAAATGCAATAAAATCAATTACTCGTTGTTCTTCAGGATCAATTACCCCGTCAGCTTGTGCAATCCCGTATAAAAAGTGAAGAAGTTGCAGCCTGGACGAATAATCCATATTTTGCTTGATTTGATAACAGACATCGGTTATCTGGATGTCTTGTTGAAGGATGTCGCGAAGAATACGAATGGCTTCTTGTGCTGTTTCTTCATCAAAAGACTGGCGGAAGTAGTTCTTTACAAACTCAAGTTCTGAGCGCATCACTTTGCCGTCTGCTTTCATTACAGCAGCAACAAGTACCAATAAACTCATTACGAAGTTTCCTGAGGATGTTTGAGTTCCGCCATATGTAGTAGGGGAAATCTCTTGTTGTTCGAGCAATGCACCAATTGCAAATCCGATGATCCCACCTATTGGACCCCCAATGCCCCAACCTAATCCACCAGCAATCCATTTAACGAATTTTCCCATAAGATCGAATTTTTTTATCTATTTCTATAATTTGTGGGACAAGAAGTTTTACATTATCATTTACGATCAAGAAGTCCGATCGCTTTTCTTTTTCTTCATCATCCCATTGATTGTTCATCCTTGCCAGAACTTGTTCTCGGGTGCAAATATCACGCTTTATGACCCGGTTAATTCTTAACTCCAATGGAGCAGTAACTGTAATGATCAAATCAACATATTTGTATCCGCCGCTTTCAAAGAGCACTGCAGCCTCTTCAATTACATAAGCTGAATTTTGAAGAAGAGCCCATTGTTCAAAGTCCTTCCTTACTTCGGGATGAACAATTGCATTCAGGTGCTCTAATAGTTTTGGAGAGTTAAAGACCAGATCAGCCATTTTCTTCCGGTCAATTGGTCCTTCGAAGGTATAAATATCTTCTCCAAAGATTTCAATGATTTTCTGTCTGATGACCGGACTTTCATTCATTAGCCTTTTGGCTTCAAGGTCAGCACAATAAATTGGCACACCAAGATGAGAAAACACTTCGCTTACGAGCGATTTTCCACTGCCTATACCTCCTGTAATTCCAACTTTTAACATGAGCTTTGTCTTATTTTTTTTCGATGAGATATTCCACCTCATGCGGGTTAAAGGTAAAATTAGAAATATTAGTCGGTACATGATCAAACGTAACAGCCAGCTTTTTACTGTCTTTGTTTAATTCGATCATGTTATAATCGACCATTGCAGCAAAATCATCAGGATCTACTTTTTGAAACTGACTTAGCGGAACCACGCAGGTAACCAAAATATGCGAAGGAAATGTCTTTAAGTCAAAGCCCTCCGGTAAATTTTTTATCTGAATCGGAACGTTAAGTCGGGTCTCTGTAACCTGTTCAACGGGGATATATACATTGACATTTTTTAATTCACAGGATAGATTGTCTCTCAAATTAAGTTTTGCATCAAATTGAATACTTCTGTTGACTTTCTTGAACTCTTTGGGCTCGGTTGTGAGGTACTTTAATGAATCAATCACCGAAGCGGGACCTTTTACCAGAACAAAAGCAGGATTTACAACCGGTTTCCCGTATTCTTCATATTGTTTTTCGTAGGAAATTTTACAAGAGGGGACAACTGGAACCTTTTTATATTTAACTGGTTCAAAACGGAAATAAAGATCTTCCGGCTCAATAGATTGCAGTTTTATATCAGAGCTAAGCTGTGCCCCAATCTGAGAAAGGAAACTTGAAGTTCTGATTTTTATAATCGAAGAACCACTATTTTTCTGTGAACTACCGGTTAGTTCACTAATATTAAACGTGATCGGATAAAAGGATAGTTTGAGTTTATAACGGAGAAGAGAAAATCCATATCCATTAACTTTTAGATTTAATTTATCGGGCATCTTCCCGACAAGAATCTTATTCTGAGGCGGATTTACAAAACGAACAGGAAGAGTAACAGTTGCATTATAATCCTTACTCATTGCATTTAGAAACCAAAAGACAGATGCAATGAGGACGCAAATCAGGTATACTAACAGTTTTCTGTCAATCCTGTTTTTCTTAATCTTGAAATAATTTTTGATTCGGGCAGTAAATCTGTTTTTCATATACCCAAATATAAAACAAAAAAGACTGGTTATAACCAGTCTTTTTTATTATTTCTGAGCAATTGCATCGCTATCGGAAAAGTCTTTTACAAGACTTGCTTTATCAACTTTAATTTTAACGTTATCATCGATTTGGATTAATGCGGTAGTATCTTTTACTTCAACAATTTTACCGTAAATTCCACCGATAGTAACAATTTTATCCCCTTTTTTAAGGCCTTCGCGGAATTTCTTTAATTCCTTTTGTTTCTTTGCCTGTGGTCTGATCATGAAAAACCAGAAAATAACCATCATTACCAGGATCATCAGCCAAAATTGATACTGAGGTCCGACTTGACCAGCTTGACCGGCCTGTAGAAGAATTGAATTGTAAACCATATACTCTTTTTTAAGATTTAGTTTTAAAAAACATTTGCAGTAAACGATAGCTCTTTATGTTGTTCAACTGTATTGGCATTAACGAATACTACTTTCCAAAGGTTACCTGCTTCTCCGGATGTGTCAAGTGTTACCTCGATTTCTCCTTCCTGCCCCGGTCGAATTGCTTCATGAGGCCATTTGGCCTTTGTACAACTGCAACCAACATCGACACTTTTAATTATAAGATCTTTGCCTCCTTTATTTTTAAAGACAAAGGTATAAGTAACGATATCGCCTTCCCTTAGATCTCCAAAATTATGCATTTCTTCGGTAAATGCAAATGCCGGAGGCTGATTAGAATATATGGATTTTACATTTTGCTGGTCGGAAGTATGAGATGAAGAATTATGAGTACATCCATACCACAGAAGCGCTGAAATAATCGTTATACTGAGAATAATCGATCTTTTCATTTTCTATTCTTCTCCCAATAAACCTCTTCCTGCTTTTTGAATCAGATGGTTATCTTTTAAATCTTTTAAGATACGATCCAGAATACCATTGATAAAAGTGCTGCTTCGCTCTGTACTGTAATATTTTGATAATTCGATGTATTCATTTAATGAAACTTTAGTCGGGATCGATACAAATTCTGTAAATTCAGTAATTGCAAGTTCCATTAAGAGGGTATCCATATAAGCAACTCTTTCAATATCCCAGTTGCTGAGGTGCTTTTCAATTATTTCTTTATTCTGGTCATGATTCAAAATCACCTTGCGGAAAAGATCGCGTGCAAAATCGTAATCTTCATCGTCTTTAAACATAGGAGGAAGTGCAGAAGCAGGGATGCTGTCTTCCTTGAATTTCTTAAGTGTTTTGATGATCATGCTGACAACAAATTCGGTATCATCGTTCCAGTAAATACTCTGTTCTTCGAGTACATGGTAGAGATCTTCACACTCCAGAATAATACGGATAAAGAGCTTGTCAATAAATTTGCGATCTTCGGTAAAAGAACATTCCGGAAGGGACATATATTCTTCATATGCCGGAGACTGTTTCATCTCGTTGTAAAGCTTCTTTATAAGCTCCGGATAATTATTCCAGCTTAATTTATTATTGGTAAGGTAAGTTTCTAATCGCGTATTTTCGCGTATTAAATGGATCAGCTTATTATCTGCGAATCGAGTATTGGGGTTTAAATCTTCGGGAGTGGGTATAAACTTTTGCTTCCCTGCATCAATCCGTTTCTGTGCATAATTTTGAATTTCAACAACCAGATTTAACATGAGATGATAGAGATCATATGTCTTCTGGATACTAAAAAAGAGCTCTTTCTCAGAGTTTTTTAAAGATTTATCCGGAGAATTATAAAATGCATACAAAATCTGTAAAGCCTTAATTCGGATAATTCGTCTGTTGATCATTTGTCGAAGAACATTAATAAGGTTTGCGAATCAATAAGGGTACAAAGATATATTTTTTCAAGCATACTTGAACCTGATACAATTCATTTTTCAGGAAACGGGCCATTCTGGTTTTCCTGATCCGTTGTTTTATCTGAAAACTCTTCGTCATCTTCTGATTCTGAAGTTTCCCATTCAAACTCTTTTCTTCGTGGACCTCTGTTTCGATAAATTACAGCAAGGAATAGTCCGGCAATTGCTCCTCCGAAATGTGCTTCCCATGACATATCTTCTTTGAAAGGGAAGATTCCCCAAAACATACCGCCATACAAAAAGGCAACAATCAAAGCGATTGTCAGCAGTTTTGTATCACTTCTGAATACCCCGCTGAAGAAAAGGAACGAAGCCATTCCATAAATCACTCCGCTTGCCCCTATATGCCAGGCAGGTCTTCCGAAAATCCAAACAAATCGTCCGGAAAAAAAATAAATAAACCAGAAAATCCGGTATGACAAGCCTCTGTAAAAATAGCTTAAGGCGGCAGAAAGAACCAGAAATGGGGCTGAATTGGCAATTAGATGTTCATAGTTGGCATGAACCAGCGGAGCTGTGAGTATCCCTGTTAGAGTTGACGGATAAAGAGGATAAATGCCCAACTTGTAAGATTCGAAACCAAAGATCGACTCCATAATCTTCATCACCCAAAATAATCCGGTAAAAAAGAGCGGAAAGATAAGGCTGTATCGGAAGACCTTCTTTTCCAGTTCTTTTTCTACCGGACTACTGTTATCTGGATAAAATCCGAAGATGGGCATAAAAATTACATTTAAATATTGTCTTTTATGAGTGCCGTAAATCGCTCAATATCTTCCTTTTGCGTGTCAAAAGAGGTCATCCATCGAACTTCTGAACGGTTTTCATCCCACATATAGAAGAAGTACTCTTTTTGAAGCAGCGTAATTAAACGCGGAGGAATGATGGCAAAGACACCATTGGCGTCAACTGACTGGGTTACCTGAATGCCAGGAATCTCTTTTATGTTTTGGTACAGCAATTTAGCCATATTGTTTGAATGAGAAGCATTTTTCTCCCATAGTCGATTTTCAAAGTAAGCAACAAATTGCGCCCCGATAAACCGCATTTTAGAATAAAGCTGAGTTTCTTGTTTGCGATAGTATTTAGTATACGTTGATAATTCCGGATTAAAGAAGATAACAGCTTCTCCGAACATCATTCCATTCTTGGTTCCGCCGAATGAGATTACATCTACCCCTGCATCAACCGTAAACGCACGAAAAGGAAGATTAAGCGAAACTGCAGCATTGGCAATTCGGGCTCCGTCCATATGAACCAGAAGTCCATGTTGATGCGCAAGATCACAAATTGCTTTGATTTCGTCAACGGTATAAAGTGTACCTATTTCAGTAACTTGTGTAATTGAGATTACTCCCGGCTGACTATGGTGCTCGAAATCGAATCCATGCAAATGGGGTTTTATTAATTCAGGAGTTAATTTACCGTCCGGAGTATGGATCGGGATTAGTTTACATCCGGTAAAACGCTCAGGAGCACCGCATTCATCAACATGGATGTGTGCTGTGTCGGCACAGATAATGGAGTTGAATGAACGACTAAGTGTTTTTAAACTTAGCACATTGGCTCCCGTGCCATTGAAAACAAAGTAAACATCGATCTCCTGACCGAATTCTTCTTTGAATTTTTCAACAGCGCGATGTGTCCATATATCATCACCATATCCGGTGGCATGACCTACATTGGCTTCTGCCAAAGCTTTTAGAATATCCGGATGTACTCCGGAATTATTGTCACTTGCAAATCCTCTTAAACTCATAATTAAAAATTTCTAATCATTCAAAGTTGCAAAAAAGAGGGCGAAGCATTATTATAAAAGTGAAAAAAACAGGCTATTTTATCTGTGTTAAATTATTATTGCTTTTTTCAGAAGATAAACAGAACAGTCACTAATCCTATTAAAAAAAGAAAGAATCGATTAGCTGATCCAGTCGTTGATAACTTCTTGGGCGACAATTTTAGCAGAAGCAAGGCAAAGGGGGATTCCTCCACCGGGATGCACACTTCCGCCTGTAAAATAAAGACCTTTTATGCGGCGATGAAAGTTCGTATGTCGATAAAGTGCGGCAAACGGACCATTTGAACTGTTCCCGTATAAGGAACCTTGCCAGGAGCGGGTCTCTTCCTCTATTTGCCGTGGGTCCATAACCTTCTCAAACTTTATATGCTCTTCAATATCACGGTTCAGAATACGATTTAGTTTTGAAATGATAGCTTTTCGTGCATTTTCAATCAAATTTTCCCAATTCTGCCCAACATTAACAGGAGCATTTACCATGACAAACCAGTTTTCACATCCTTGGGGAGCATCTTCAGGAATGTGTTTTGAACTGACATAAAGATATACTGTCGGATCTTCTGAAAATGTCTTCTGCTCAAACAGACAATCGAATTCTTCTTTATAAGAAGAAGAAAAGAATATGTTATGCAGATCGATTTGCGGAAATAAACAATCCATTCCCCAATAAAAAACAAGAGCTGATGAGGATTGTTCGATATGGGAAATTGATTCCGGAATAGGGGATTCAATTAATAAATTTTTATAGAAGTAATTGATATCTACATCGCTTACAACAATGTCATATGTATTGTCTTCTCCATTAATTCTTACGCCGGCAGCCTGATCATCTCTGATTAGTACCTTTTCAACAGGAGTGTTATATTGAATCTTAACATCAAGTCGTAAGGCCAGATTGGTAAGTTCGTTGATAATGGAATACATTCCTTTTTCAGGATAAAAAACTCCAATATGGTGTTCAAGATGTGGAATAATCTTGAGCGTTGCAGGGGCAGAATATGGATTCGATCCAATATAAGTTGCATAGTGGTCGAAGAGTTGGATCAGATGTGGATTAAGAAAAGAACAGCTGTTGCGTTCGTGTATACTCTTCATTGTATCCAGTTTAAACGGATGAAAGGCCACCTGCAGATTCTCTTTCTTAAAGAGTTTTGAATAGTGTTGGAATGAGTTAAATATTAAAGCGTTCGATGCAATATTGTATAATTCTTCACCTCGTTTGAAATATCGGTATAGATGGTCGGGATCTTCTCCCAGTTTCTCCGAGATCTCTTTGATGAATTTGTCTATGTCACTCCAGGCATCAATAATTGTTCCGTCGTCGTAGAAGTAGCGACAGATATTTTCAAGTTTATGATATTTGAGATAATCAGCAGGATTTTCTTCGGCTAATGTAAACAGCTCATCAACCAGATTGGGCATTGTAAAAAGCGAAGGACCGGAATCAAATCGATACCCCTGAATTCTGTATTCATAAATTTTTCCACCGGGGTATGAGTTCTTTTCAAAAAGATCAACTGAATAACCCATTTTAGACAGATGGATTGCGATAGCGAGTCCACCTATTCCAGAACCGATAATTACAGCTTTAGGTTTCATAAATCAAGGTTTTCACAAATATACTACGATTCCTATTTTAACTTAAATCTTTTGATGTTTTTGTTTGTAGCGTTAACATTCAAAAAACGCCAACAGAAAACTTTTTTCTGAACATTGAGAAGATAAGAATACCTGAAAAATTCTTGCATATTCCTCTTTCTGAAATTCAACTACATGCCGATTCCGGTGAAGGTAAGATATTTCTGTTATTGATCTTGTTAATACAGAAGCACATTTCTATTTCCGTTACACTATTGTTGAATTACCCTTTCTTTACCCAGCCTGGGTAAAGAAAGGGTAATTCAACGGTACTGCTACGGTAGTTTAACGTTGGTCCTTTTCATCCGACCCGGGAGTCTTTTGAAAAAGAATACAACTGCACGGAATGGCTGCGTGATGTCAGGTTCGGAATTAGACATCGCTGTTTGTCAAATGCATCCCTGTGCAGGAAGGCAGGAATACTCACGAATTGTAATTTCCATTGATGAATAGCATTTCGTTTTTTAATACTTCATCTGTTAAATTTTGAATCTTTCCTCTATATTATATTTCAATGGAAAAGCAGCCAGACTAATCTGATTCATATAGTCGGTAATGTATTTTTGTAATACATCAAAAGCGAATTCTAAACAAGATTTATATGTCATTGAGATATGCTGTAGTTGGTCCTGGTGCGTTAGGCGGATTTTATGGTGGAATGTTGGCTCATTCGGGGCAGGAAGTCCATTTTTTATTTAATAGTGATTATAAATTTGTGAAAGAAAATGGTTTGAAAGTTGATTCAATATATGGCGACTTTCACCTTCATAATGTATTGGCATACAATAAAGCTGAGACAATGCCTGCTTGCGACGTAGTATTGGTTTGTCTAAAGACTATCCGAAACGGACTCTTGAAGAATATTATTCCTGCTATAACACATAAGGATAGTCTTGTCATTCTGATCCAAAATGGACTGGGAGTAGAAGAAGATGTATCAAAGCAATTCCCGAATCTGAATATTGCAGGCGGATTGGCCTTTATTTGCTCAAATAAAATAGGACCGGGGCATATTGCTCATCTGGATTACGGAAAGTTAAATTTGGGAGTTTATCGTATGAATGATCCTGCAATCCTTCAAAAAGTATGTGATGATTTTAATCGTGCGGGAGTGCCGACTGAATATTCTTCTGATCTTATCAAATCCCGTTGGCAAAAATTAGTCTGGAACATCCCTTTTAATGGAATGACGGTAGTGATGAATGCAACGACTGATCAATTGATTCAGAATAAAGATATCAGACAATTGGTGTATGATATGATGCTCGAAGTGGTTACAGCTGCCAATCATTGCGGCGTTGCACTGAAAGTGGATTATGCACATAATATGATTGATCTGACAGAGAAGATGACCTCTTATGCGCCCAGCATGCGACTGGATTACGATAATAAACGCCCGATGGAGATTGAATACATTTACTCCCGTCCGGTGCACGAAGCGAAGAAAGCCGGTTTCGACATGAAGAAAGTCGCGATGCTTGAAAAACAACTACGTTATATTCAGACGACGTATTAAATAATGAAATTTACTATCTTAAGTAATCAAAATAGGTAAAGCGTAATTTTTTGAAATAGAATTTTAAAAGGAGAAAAATTAAATAAATTTTTTTAATGTCACACAAAATAGAAAAGCTGTCTTTTTAAAGACAGCTTTTTCATTTTAAGAAAGGAAGAAAAACAATGATCCATTGTGCAAAAGTAGAAATGGTGGTATGTATTTTCTTGTCGTCTTGCTATTTTGAGGTGTAATATCTACTGCGTTGAAAATCAACAAAGAATAATTCTGGTGAGATCACTCTATAATTGCCAGAATTTATGTCATGATTGCTTCCTTTTTATGTTTCAATGCACACATCTCGTAGGTAATATAATGTCATGATTTTGCAATCTGTAATAAGAATACGATGCGGTTATATATATCTTATTGTTTATGCTAAGAAAATATTGAACACACAGATATTTATTCAATAAGGAAAATAAGAATCATAATTTATACGGATATCAATTTAAATGTCTTGTTCGTCAAATAAAATAGTTTATTCGTCAATTAAAAGTATTGTTTCGTCAAAATAAATTTTGTTTATTTGTTAAGGTTTATCAGTTGTGAGAAAGTATCTGCGGTGTAATGACTCACACTAAGTGATAAAAACCGGGCATACCAAATAGTTTAATATACCACCTTGCAATGTATTGTCAAATGGATTCAATTAAACATTTCTTTGTGCGGATAAAGTTTTTTGGGCAAATGGTAGCAAGAATAGGAGGATTGTTATTATTGGTCTTTTTTATCTTTTTAGGTACATCCGGAAATGTTGAAGGATCATGGCTGAGTGGAAATAGAACTAGTTTTAATCGTTTGTCTGCGAGAGAATACCGGAGTCTTTTCACTATCCCTGCCACCAATAAACTTACAATGAAGTTTGACTCTGCAACGAGAACTGCAAGTTATGGTGATACCATTTTTTTACATGTTTCTACAACTCATTGGGACAATGTAACAAATATCTATTATTCCACTCCCGATACTGATATCGTAACAATCAGGGATACGATCCTTACCTTTAAGAAATTCGGAACTGCCACAATTTATGCGGGACAAACAAAGACTGCATGGAAAGAGGCATCTAATGCAATGCAGGTTGTAACTGTTAAAAAGCGGAAACTTATTCTGACTGCAGTAAATAAAACTAAGATCTATGGCTCGGATAATCCTGCGTTGGAAATCTCTTATTCCGGTTTTGTAACTGGAGAAACTCCGGCCGTTATAGATCACTTGCCAACTATCACCACAACTGCAGATAAAACAAGTCCTGTCGGAAATTATCCGATAACACTTGGATCTGATGGCTTCGATGATTGTTATGACCTGCAAACGGTTAATGGAACTCTTGCAATAACCCGGGCCCCCTTAACTGTAAATGTTGACAATAAATCAAAGGTTTATGGCGATGCAAATCCTGCTTTTACCTGCAGTACCTTGTCGGGAATTCAGAATGGGGACCCGATAACCGTGAATTATATTTGTTTGGATGTCCATAATAACCCGGTAGATTATAAAACAGATGCCGGGAATTATCCCATTGTGCCAATTATTTCTTCTGATCCTGCTAAT
>JAUZOB010000068.1 GCA_030706665.1 Bacteroidota bacterium | reverse complement strand
TTAGCATCGTTAGAGAAAGCATCAGCAGCAATCGCATCAGTCATGATGTGAATCTTAACACCTTTTTCTTCTGCCTTTTTAACAATACCTTTTGCAAGCTCAAGATAATCGTTTTCAACGATAGAATTTCCGATTTTACCACCGAATGCTTTTACAAAAGTAAAAGTCATACCACCACCAATAATCAGGTTGTCAACTTTGTCAAGAAGATTTTCGATGATAGTAATTTTACTTGATACTTTTGATCCACCCATGATAGCAGTAAGGGGTCGTTTAGGAGCTTTTAATACTTTATCAAGGCTCTCGAGCTCACTGGCGATCAAATAACCGAATAATTTATCATTGGGGAAGAATTGTGCCATTACTGCAGTAGAAGCATGTGCACGATGAGCAGTACCGAATGCATCGTTTACCCAGCAATCACCAAGTTCTGACAGCTGGCGAGCGAATTCTACATCTCCTTTTTCTTCTTCTTTATGGAAACGAAGGTTTTCAAGAACTAAAACTTCGCCTGGTTTTAATGCTTCTGCAATTGCCTTAGTTTCAGCACCAATGCAATCAGGAGCAATTTTAACTGTGAGGCCGCCCAACAATTCAGAAAGGTGAGCAATAAGATGTTTCAGAGAGAATTTATCTTCAGGACCGTTTTTAGGACGACCTAAATGTGACATGATAATTACTGAACCACCTTTTTCAATGATTCCATTGATAGTTGGAAGAGCAGCCCGCATACGGGTATCATCAGTAATCTGAAAATTTTCATTCAAAGGAACATTAAAGTCAACACGGACCAATGCTCTTTTTCCTGCAAAATTGTATGTCTCAATAGTTTGCATGTGTGATAATTTTATGAATTTCAACAGCTCAAATATACGAAATCTCAACCTTCTTTTAAGGTTTGTGCAATATATCAGCGAGAAAATCTTAACAAACCCTTAAACCGGCAGAGGGGGCGGGTCCCTTTATTTCGAAATTAATTTTTACTTTTGGTTCGTAGTAGACATTACGCTACAACATACAGAATCAAATCGAGAATCATGTTTTTCAAAGAAATAGTAGGGCAAGAAGATATTAAACATCGTCTGATCCGATCGGTAAAAGAACAGAGGATCAGTCATGCTCAGCTATTGGCCGGTCCGGAAGGATCCGGGAAGCTTGCCCTCGCAATAGCTTACGCTCAGTATATTTCATGTCGCAACCCTCAAGAGAACGATTCATGCGGGGTCTGTCCTGAATGTAAGAAATACCAGAAACTGATTCATCCTGACCTTCACTTTGTCTTCCCGATTGTTAAATCTTCAAAGTTTAAATCATCGGTTAGCGACAATTATCTGAAGGAATGGAGAGAGATGGTTTTGTCAAACCCTTATTTTAATCTTGATCAGTGGTTAAATACAATCGGAGCTGAAAATGCTCAGGGGATGATCTATACGGAAGAAAGTGACCAAATCATTCGGAAGCTAAACCTTAAGACTTTTGAAGCTGAGTACAAAGTGATGATCATCTGGATGCCGGAGAAGATGAATCCCGTTACTGCCAACAAACTGCTTAAGATGATCGAAGAACCACCCGCTAAAACATTGTTTCTTCTGGTGAGTGAAAACGAAAGTCAGATATTGGGAACAATCCGATCGAGAACTCAGCTTCTGAATATCCCTCCCATTGCAGAAGACTCTTTAAAAAAAGCACTTGAGACTCATCCAGACATTGCAGGTAAAGATTTGAATTCTATCATCAACCTTTCAAATGGGAATTACCTGCGTGCACTTAGTCTGCTCAATCCGGACGAGCAAACCCTTTATTATCTTGAAAAGTTTAAAGAAGTAATGCGACTTTCTTACTCTCGTAAAGTACCAGACCTCTTTATTTGGGCCAATGAGATATCAGCCATCGGTCGTGAAAAACAAAAAGCATTCCTTCTTTACTGTCTAAAACAAATACGAGAAAATTTTATCGCCAACGCCCGCACTCCGGAGATTTCATACATGTCGTCCGAAGAATCTGAGTTCTCAGCACGCTTCTCTCCTTTTATCAATGAAAAGAATGTAATTTCAATTTCACAGGAATTTGAAAAATCGTATCTTCATGTCAGCATGAATGGGAATCCCAAGATCATTTTTCTGGATATGGCACTTAAAATAACGAAGCTGATCCGTTGACCCTGAATCTGAAGGTACTACTTTTATGCTACGCTTTTTATAACTATTTTTGTATTTGTTTTATACGTTCATTCCTGACGGTAATATGCTTTTCCGTCAGTCTAATATATATTTTGTATGAGTTGCTATGATTGTACATTTGACCTCAAAGAACGAGGATGTTCCTCATCGCCTAATTCAGGAAGTTGTTCTAAATTAGAAGCCCACGATTGGTTAGGAGATGTTCAAAATACCATCAACCCTACTGATATTATCGAAGTTAGGTTTAAAAACACCCGGAAAGATTATTATCAAAATCCAAATGGATTAAAGCTCAGACCTGGTGACATCATTGCAGTTGAAGCGAACCCGGGACACGACATTGGGATTGTTTCATTGGTTGGCGATTTGGTTATTCAACAAATGAAGAAGCACAAAGTCACTTATGTCAATGGTGAATTACGTAAGATCTATCGGAAAGCAAAACCTGCAGATATTGACAAGTGGAAGGAAGCCATTGCGTTGGAACGGGAAACCATGTTACGTTCCAGAAAAATCGCCTCGAACCTGAATCTTAACATGAAGATCGGTGATGTAGAATACCAGGGAGATAAAACCAAAGCTATCTTTTACTACATCGCAGAAGACAGGGTTGACTTCCGCCAATTAATCAAAGTACTTGCCGAAACATTCCGTATCCGTGTAGAGATGAAACAAATCGGAGCCCGACAGGAAGCAGGAAGAATCGGAGGAATTGGTCCATGTGGACGGGAATTATGCTGCTGTACCTGGATTTCAAACTTCGTATCTGTCACTACCAGTGCTGCACGCTATCAGGAAATATCACTGAACCCTCAGAAACTAGCAGGTCAGTGTGGGAAACTGAAATGTTGCCTCAACTATGAACTCGACTGCTATGTTGATGCACAGAAAGATTTCCCGCCTTCAAATATTGCGTTGGAAACGAAGAAGGGTCGTTATGTCTTTCTGAAAGCTGATATATTCAAGCGTATTTATTGGTATGCTCCGGAAGCATGTGCTCCATCAAACCAGATCGCTATTCCTGTTGAGAAAGTCAAAGAGATACTCAGTCTGAATCAACACGGAAAATCAATTGATAAAATTGAAGATTCTGTCGCTAAAGCACAGCCTTCTGCTCTTGATCGGGAGCTTAGTTACTCAAACGCCGTAGGAGAAGAGAGCCTTACCCGTTTTGATGAGCCATCAAACCAAAATCGGAAAAAAAGAAACCGGAAGAAGAGAGGGAATCCATCAGGCACTGTCCAGAATTCGCCTCAGCCCAGACCCCAAACAGCAAATCAGTCTCAGCCAAAGGCACAAGTAACACCTCCGGCTCAACCAAAGGCACAAGTAGCACCTTCGGTTCAACCTAAGGCTCCTTCTGCTCAAGGGAATCGGACTCAGGGACCGTCGGTTACAGCTCCCAATCCGTCCAATAAAGGCAACAGACCAACAATTATTCCTAAATCAAATAACAATCAGAATGGGAAATAAATCGCTTATCGGCTCACTCTCATTCCTGATGCTTCTGATAGTCCTTCTTGTATCCTGCGATCCGAACAGGATATACGAAAAATATCAAAAAGTTGATAAAAATGGTTGGCATCAGGATTCAACAATCTATTTTGCCGTTGACATTTCGGATACGGTTAATTTGTATAACTTATATGTAAACATCCGGAATAAAGGGAATTATCCTAATAGTAATCTTTGGCTGTTCCTTACAGTCACTCCGCCCAAAGGGAAAAGCATAACCGACACGGTTGAGTTTAACCTGGCAGATATTCACGGAAAATGGATGGGCAAAGGATTAGGGGACCTCTATGATAGTCAGCATCTTTACAAAGGGAAAGTTTTTTTCCCTACCGCGGGCACCTACCGATTCAAGATTCAACATGGAATGAGAGAAACCCTCCTACCCGGCATCAGAGATGTCGGAATCAGAATAGAGAAAATTAAAAAGAAATAATTTAAACTTTTAAATCTTTGGGAAAGAATAAGCTGGCAAAGTTTGCCGAAATGGAGACATTCAACAATGTCCTTCAATCTCCTTTTCGGGAAGTATGGCATGAAGATCACCCAATTAAAGGAAAGTGGAACAGTGATTTTTTTAAAACTTCAAAACCTCTGATCCTGGAATTGGGCTGTGGAAAAGGCGAGTATACCTTTAACCTCGGACACCTTTGTCCCCAAAATAATTACATCGGCATCGATATAAAAGGGGCCCGTATGTGGAAAGGAGCAAAAGATGCTCTTACTGCAGGCTTAGATAATGTTGGTTTTCTCAGAACAAATATTGAGATGACCGATCGTTTCTTTGCTCCCGGTGAGGTCTCTGAAATATGGCTCACATTTCCTGATCCTCAAATGGAGAAGGCCCGAAAAAGGCTTACTTCAACCCGATTTATCAATCTTTATCGCCGATATCTAAAATCAGAAGGCATCATCAATCTTAAAACCGATAGCAATTTTCAATACCAGTACACTCTTGCCATGGCAAAAGAGAATGGATTTGAGATTCTTTGCAACACTGACGATCTGTATCAGTCAGATATGGTCGATGAGGTACTCTCCATTCATACTTATTACGAACAACAATGGCTTAATCGAGGTCTTACCATCAAATACCTTAAATTTCGGATCCATGATGACGAGCTTCGCGAACCTGATGTTGAGATAGAAAAAGATCCTTACAGAAGCTTCGGAAGAAGCAGACGTGGAATGGTAATCGGGGAAGAGAAAGAATGAGAAAAGGATCAGATAAGACTGACTTTTTTGAACAAGTATTCAGTGTTGTCTGCCTAATTCCTTTCGGAAGGATCACAACGTATGGAGCAATTGCCAGATACCTTGGATCACCTCAATCATCACGACTCGTCGGTTGGGCAATGAATGTCAGTCATACTTATAAAGAATTTGTTCCTGCTCATCGGGTCGTAAACAGAAACGGACTGTTGTCAGGAAAGCATCATTTCGACACGCCGATTACCATGCAACAGCTTCTTGAAAATGAAGGGATAGAGGTTGAGGATGACCGGATTATCAATTTCAGGAAACATTTCTGGGATCCAGGTGTTGAATTGGACAGAGATTTTTAACCAGATCATATTAAACAAATATCGATATGCCAATTATTCCAAAAAATATTACAGATGCTCTCAGGGAAGTAAACTATCCCGGAAGTAATGAAAATATTGTATCGCTGGATATGGTTCAGGAGATTCGCATTGCCGGTAAAAAGGTAAGCTTCTCTCTGGTTTTTCAACGTTCTGATGATCCGCACATCCAAATACTGGTCGACTCCAGTGAAAAAGCGATCTTAAAACTTGTTGGCCCAGACACAGAAATTGCAGGCAACATTTCAGTTAAATTTCTGCATAATTTACAACGGCCCATCTTACCGGAGGTAAAAAACATCATTGCTGTGGCATCAGGGAAAGGCGGAGTAGGGAAATCAACCGTTGCGGTTAATCTTGCTGTTGCCCTCGCAAATACCGGAGCTAAAGTAGGTCTTATAGATGCTGATATTTATGGACCTTCCATTCCGAAGATGTTTGCATCCGAAGGGGCACTTCCCTTTGCAATTAAGGTAGATGGACGTGAATTAATCGAACCCATTGAAAAGTATGGAGTGAAGATTCTCTCTATCGGATTCTTTGTCGCTCCTAATGATCCATTGGTATGGAGAGGGCCTATGGCATCAAATGCATTTAAACAACTTATTACCGGTAGCAATTGGGGTGAGCTCGACTATCTCCTCATCGACCTGCCTCCCGGCACAAGTGACATACACCTTACCCTCGTACAAACAGTTCCGGTTACAGGTGCTGTAATTGTAACGACTCCGCAACAGGTTGCCCTGGCTGACGTTATTAAAGGAGTCAATATGTTTCAGGGGAAATCGGTGGATGTACCCGTTTTAGGAATCGTTGAGAACATGGCTTGGTTTACTCCAGCCGAACTTCCGGAGAATAAATATTATATCTTCGGAAAAGAAGGAGGCAAAAAGCTGGCCGATGAACTCGGACTTAAATTACTGGGACAAATTCCAATTGTACAAAGTATTTGTGAAGGCGGAGATGAAGGAATTCCTGCTGCAACCCATACAGACTCTTTAACCGGAATAGCTTTCGCCGAACTGGCAGATAATCTTATAGAACAGCTTGATCTCAGAAATAAAAATTTCAAGCCGACAGAGAAAGTAAAGGTTTCAAAGAAATAAAAGTTTTCTCTGTGAGACCATCTTAAAAGTCAACTTTATTTAACCTTAAGGGAATAATTGACTTCTAAGATGACTCCGGATGAATCATTAAAAGGTCTTCACTCGCTAAATGCTTTTTCCCTGACGGAGGTATTGTAATATGATTTTTTTCCTCTACATTACAATAAATAATCGACACGGGAGTTTCTCTTACGATAAAGATCTTGAATTTGAAAAGAGACACATTAAATACCTTCAGTTTAATCCTCGTATTCTTGATACTGGCGAGTTGTTCTACCAAGAAAAACACCGTCATTTCACGTGCTTATCACAATCTTACCGCCCACTACAATGTTTACTTCAATGGTCACGAAGCCTTAATCGCAGGTGAAAAGAAAATCGAAGAAGCTTATCCTGACGATTATACCAAACTGCTCCCTATTTTTAAATCCAGTGATCCCAGAACGGATAAGATTGCAGCATCAGAAATGAATATTGCAATTGAGAAGGGAGCAAAGCTGATCAGATTACATTCAATTACCGTTAAACCTGTACATCAGGGAAGAGCTACAGCTTCCTCGCGTCGCTTTACCAGTAAAAAAGAATACAATAATTGGGTCGATGATGCCTATTTCCTGATTGGACAAGCCTATTATTATCAACACGACTATCTTGCTGCAATCTCTAATTTTTCGCGTATTATCCGGGAATATAAAGACGCATCCTGCCGCTACGATGCTTTTATCTGGCTGGTCAGATGTTACAACGAGAGCGAGCGGTTCACCGAAGCACGCGATCAGTTACAAAAGCTGCAATCCGATCCGGAATTTCCGAAAAGACTTCAAGGTGATTTAGCTATCATATCTGCTGATTATCATATCCGTCAGGGAAACTACGATGATGCAATCCCCTATTTGGAAATTGCGACAAAAACTGCCATAAAACACGATGCAAGAGTCCGCTATCATTATATCCTGGCCCAACTTTGCCATGAAAATGGGAAAGATGATAAAGCGGTTTTCCATTATCAACAAGTGCTGCGGAAAAACCCGCCATACGAGATGGCCTTTTACGCCCGCATAAACAGCTCCACCATTGCTTCGGGGAATGATGGTACTGATAAGCTAATCCGGGATTTGCACAAAATGCTCCGGGATAGTAAAAATCATGATTACCTTGATATGATCTATTTTGCTTTGGGAAATATCTATTTCAAAAAAGGAGCGACCGATCTGGCTATAAATAATTATCGCCTTTCTTCAGAGGCAAGCATAAATAATAAAGAACAAAAAGCAAAAACTTGCTCAACTCTGGCAAATCTGTATTTTGAAAAAAAGAAATATGTGCTTTCTCAATGCTATTATGATAGTGCAATGATTGTTATTGACCATTCCGATCCTTCTTACAAGATTATATCTGAACGCTCCTCGGCATTAACCCGACTGGTCAGTAATCTGAAAACCGTTGAGCGGGAAGATAGTTTACAACGTTTGGCAGGCATGAGTCAAAAAGATCGGGATAACCTTATTAATAAGTGGATCACAGAGCAGAATAGAAAGGTTGAAGCCCAGAAAAAAGAAATGGGCGCATCAAATACCAGCAAGAATTTCTATTTGATGAATCAGAATCGTCTCACTCCTACTGCCAGTACAACTGAAGCAACGGTCTTTTATTTCTACAATCCCACAACAATTGCATACGGTAGGCAGGAGTTCGCACAGCTATGGGGAAAAAGGAAACTCGAGGATAATTGGAGACGCTTAAACAAGTCCACAAATACCGATGAGATTTCAAGTCCTGTTGCACAAACATCAACTGTTTCAAAAAAGGACGAGGGTCTCAACAATCCGACATTAGAGAACCTCTTCTCACGCGATTATTATCTGAAAAACATCCCATTAAATGATTCTTTAATGTCTCTGTCGAATGACCGGCTAAAAACCAGTCTATACCAGACAGCCCATATTCTTAAGATCGAATTCTCGGATTACAAATCCTCGTCCGAAATCTATGAAAACCTACTGAAACGATTCCCTGGTTGTGAATATGAATTATCAGCCTACTTTGACCTTTATGAGACTTACAATGCAATGGCAGAACCTAAACAGTCCGATCGTTGCAAACATTTCATCGTAAGCAGATACCCTCAGAGCAAATATGCAATGTATCTTCAAAAACCTGACTACTTTGTCCAATTACAAATAAAGAACGATAGTATCACCAAAATATATGACAATGCTTTTTACTTATTCAAACAGCAGAAATACAACGAAGTCATACCTCTCTGCAATCAGATGCTAACAATGTCTCCCGACAGCTTAATCCAGTCAAAGATTGCATTTCTAAAGACTATTGCCGAAGGAAGAACCACAAATAATCAGCTTTTAGCTTTAAATCTGAGAACATTTGTCAACAACTTCCCTCAATCTGAACCTGCACCTCTTGCCGAATCAATTATAAAACTTATAAGCCTCAACGCCTTCAATGATTACCAAAAACTCATCGATACAGGATATCTGAATAATGATATAAAGAATGAAGAAAGAACTAAGAGTAAAACTGCAAACGATGAATTCAGAGGCAAATTCTCATATGAACCCGATCTGATGCACTACTTTGTTATTGCAGTGCCATCTAACACCTCAATTGATCTGAACAAGCTCCGTTTTGATATTGCGAACTACAATCTCGATCACTTTACCAAGATCGATTTCGATATTGAAACAGAGAATCTAAATAATCAAATAAAACTGATCTCTGTCAGAAGCCTCGAGGAT
The DNA here is from genome assembly GCA_030706665.1 of Bacteroidota bacterium. GTDB lineage: Bacteria > Bacteroidota > Bacteroidia > Bacteroidales > Prolixibacteraceae > JAUZOB01. Next base: position 3,303 of record JAUZOB010000068.1, on the reverse strand, counting down.
AAAGATCAGGCATTGGTCTATTTCCGTTCCATAATTCGGAAGAAGAATGTATTTCAATCTTTAGCCAATACAAACTATGTGAACTTTGTCATTTCATCTTCAAATTATCGGGCTCTGATGAATGACCGGAACTATGACGAGTATCTCCGATTTTTCATTAAGAATTACAGCCATTTCACAAGTAATGATTTTCCGCAAGCTTCTTCTGACGATTCACCGGAAGCATTGATCGCAAAAGCGAAAAAGAATGACCTGCCAACTGAAAAAGGTAGTTATGTCATGGTTAATGGAAATGGAAAGACACAATCTGCAACAGCTGCTGAAGCAAAAAAGGAGGTCTTACCTGTACAGAAATCAGCAATAGTTCCAAATGGGAAAAAGAATAAGCCCCAATCTGCAACAAGCGCAGAGAACAAGGATACAGAGATTAAACAAAAGTCAGCAACAGCTGCTGAAACTAAAGACAATCAGGCACTAAATATCTCTGATACTATTGTAGGTCAAAGCAAACATCAAACAACTACGACTCAGTTCAAAACAGACCCATCTGTAGTTACTTCTGAAACCGAAATCAATAAAAAGGCTCAACAAACTCCAGCAGCTGCTGAAATTAAAATTCCAACCGGTCCCTTCAAATACCATCCTGCACAAAAGCATCTGTATGTGATTATCTATTCAACCAATGAAATCAACCCGGAAGCATTGAAAAAGCAAATTGGAAATTTCAATCAATCCTTTTACCCGGAATTGAAACTATCGATTGAAGCACTCGACTTTCGCTCTGTATTAAAAGTTGAAGGGTTGAAAAATCAGGTTGAAGCTACTGAGTACCTTAAAAAGATAGTCGGACAGCAACAAATCTTTTCTATTTTTGACAATCTGGAATATCGGAACTTCATAATCTCTGAAGACAACTATATTACATTCCGCAAAGAGAAGAACATCTCTGATTACGTGAAGTTTTACAAGGATATTTACCTGAAACAATAAAGAGACGACATGGCAAATATCAGAATACTGTGGACCGATGACGAGATTGATTTATTAAAACCTCACATCATCTTTTTAGAGCATAAAGGATACGAAGTCCATACGACTACCAACGGCCAGGATGCTGTTGAAAAAGTCAAAGATGAGTACTTCGACATCATATTCCTGGACGAGAATATGCCTGGGTTAAGCGGATTGGAAGCACTAATGCAAATCAAATCGATCAAGCCCAACATCCCTGTGGTAATGATTACCAAGAGCGAAGAGGAAGATATTATGGATGAAGCCATCGGCTCTAAAATGGCTGATTATCTGATAAAGCCCGTTAATCCGAAACAGATCCTTCTTTCGATAAAGAAAAATGTAGAGCAAAAAAGACTGATCTCACAACAAACAACTTCTGCTTACCAATCAGAATTTGGCCGTATCGGAATGCAGATCAATGATTCATTCACACACGAAGAATGGAAAGAAGTATATCGCAAACTGATTTATTGGGAACTTGAACTAACCGCCTCTGATAATTCTGCATTGGATGAAATCCTGAAAATGCAAAAAAGTGAAGCCAATCAGGCCTTTGGCCGCTTTATCCAACGAAATTACAGTGACTGGTTTGGAAAGAAATCAAACGAAAAGCCTCTTTTCTCTCCGGATATATTCCGAAAAAAAGTTTTCCCCCTGCTTGATCAGGGGAAGAAAGTCGTTGTCATTCTGATTGACAACCTTCGCTTTGATCAATGGCGTATCATCAGTCCATTCTTCGATGAATATTTCGTCACATGCGAAGAAGACCTCTTTTTCAGCATTCTTCCCACTGCAACGATGTATGCCCGGAATGCGATCTTCGCCGGATTGATGCCATCTGAAATTGAACGGCTCTTCCCTTCATATTGGATCAATGACGATGAAGAAGGGAACAAAAACCAGTTCGAACAAGAGCTGTTTGAAACGCAACTACAACGACTTGGACGAAAAGAGAAATTCTATTTCGAAAAGAATACAGGAACGAAGAGCGGGAAAAGGACATCCGAATCTTTAGCCATGATTAATAGCGCACAACTCTCCATATTGGTATACAATTTCATCGATATGATTTCCCATGCGCGTACCGAAATGGAGATGATTCGCGAACTGGCTTCCGATGAATCTGCATACAGGTCTATTACTCTCAGCTGGTTTAAACATAGTCCGCTTTTTGAACTTCTAAAAGAACTCTCCAGTCAAAAATTATCGATCGTTTTACTTACCGATCATGGAACGATTAAAGTCTCAAACCCGGTTAAAATAATCGGAGATCGAAACACAAATACCAACTTACGATATAAGGTTGGAAAGAACCTGAATTACAATTCAAAGCAGATCTTTGAAGTTAGTCATCCCAAACAAATTTATCTTCCTTCTCCAAATGTTAGCTCCTCATATGTATTTGCATTGAATGAAGACTTTTTTGCTTATCCGAATAATTACAACTATTACGCGAATTATTACCGGAATACTTTTCAACACGGAGGCATCTCAATGGAAGAAATGATGGTCCCGGTCGTCACCTTGCGCTCCAAAGAATAGAATCAGGACTATTATAGTCTTAGCATCTTGTATACTTTTCAAATAAAAAGCCTGCCCGATTTATAGCAGAACCCAATAAATACCAATCATCCTCCTACCGACAATTGCAGATAATATAATCAACGAATAATTTATCTATACCTGCAAACTTCACAACACTAAAACAAGTTCATACCTAAACCTTATTTGAACCGACTCTGAAAGTCCGTTCAGTTGTGGTTCAATCGTCATTTCGACGAACAAACCACGACTGAACCACGTCTAAAGGACGAACGAAGTATAGCGTTGCTTCCTTGTTGATACGGTTCGGTTATCTACTGAATGATACAAAAAGAGAATGGATCAGGTAGCATATCTGGTAATTAGTATTCTATTCATAAATATTTAATCGTCTCATAATGCCAGTTAAGAATCACCTAAGTCCAGTCTTGCCTTTGCGGCTTGGAATAACACAGAGGTTAAGACTTTATATCTATGCACCAGGTGAATGGGGCGGAATTACGCACTTGAAATAGCACAGAGGTTAAGACCTTGTTTTTGTCGTATGATTGTAAAAGATTAATCAAAAAGAAGGTAAACGGGTAAATTGATAAAAGCAAAAGCTTTATTCTTCATATAAGATCGCTATTGGTCAGGCTGAAGAAACTAAAGAACCAGCGATTTCAGTAAAACATGCCTTAATTCGACTATTATAATGGCTGCAATTCGCATTACATTTTCTATTTTTACTTTTCAAAAAACAGCTTA
>JAUZOB010000067.1 GCA_030706665.1 Bacteroidota bacterium | reverse complement strand
TGATGGGAAGGTAGGATTTACCGGAGGACTAAATATTGCCGACAGATATATTGTCGGGCTACCTGAGATCGGGGAATGGCGTGATACGCATGTTTGTTTAAGGGGAGGGGCTGCTGCAGGTCTACAACGGGTCTTCCTGGCCGACTGGTATTTTGTGAGAAAAGAAGTTCTTCCGGCAAAGGAATATGTTATCCCGATAAAAAAAGGAAAAGGGAGCGTTGTTCAGATTGTCCCGAGCGCTCCTGATATGGATTGGGAATCAATTGAACAGGCTTACTTCTTGGCCATAGCAACTGCGCAGCGGCAAGTTCTGCTTGTAACTCCTTATTTTATGCCGACAGGCGACATCCTAAATGCAATTAAAGTGGCTGCTTTAAGTGGCATTGATGTGCGTATTTTGATTCCGGAGAAATCAGATGCGATCATTCCCAAATGGTGTACCGAGTCATATGTCGAGGAACTATTGGAAGCTGGAGTGCGGGTCTTTCAATATCAAAAAGGATTTTCTCATAGTAAGCTGGTATTGGTTGACGGGGTGATGTCTTCTGTCGGATCTGCCAATCTTGATTTTAGAAGTCTGGAAACAAATTTTGAAGTGAATGCTTTCATCTATGATCGCGAGATCACCCGTCAGCTTGTTGATCAGTTTATGGAAGATCTGTCTCAGAGCTGTGAAATTAGTCTTGAAATCTGGAGACAGCGTTCCTGGATGCGACGTGTTAAGGCTTCTTATGCACGTTTGTTGAGTCCTCTGATGTAGTAAAATTGATAATGACGACTCTATAGCATTGGGGTCAGAATTGGTGAAGACAGATAGTTTTGCTAAAAGTCAGTTCCTTCGATTGAAATTGGGAATCAGTTTAGGAATGCATCTGCTAATTTTTTCCCATCATGCGGTTTCCTTGTCCTAATATTCTCTCATTACTTCAAATTTCGTATTCTCTGATTGTTATTTAGTTAAATTCATTCAATGCCTCAAATCTCCCAGCTTCTTATTAATCAATTAATTTGAAGAAATCGTCCTCTTTAACGAGTGTGATCGATTGAGAAGGCATCTAATTTGAGATGATTAGAGAATTTACTTATTGCTGACTTTGTATAAAAGAGTGAAATTCCTTTTGAATTGAAATTTTATAAGAGTCTTGTTTGATCTTGTTTAAAGATTTCTACATTTGCCTTTACAAACAACCTACAGACGACTTCCTTTTTGCTTTTATGTATTGTCTATGTCGGGCGATCTGCTATTATGTTTTGAAAACATGCAGGTTGCCTACCCCTTTAATTTGTATTGCGAAGTAAAAAAACATTAAATCAGTGGATTTATGAAAGCATTTAGTTTTTGTCAATTTTTTATTTCAGGACTCTTACTGGTCTTGTGCGGTTGCAGTAAGGCTCCTATCGTACAGTCGTCATGGTATAATTCGTCACGTAGTACCGTGCAGAAGGCGTATGAAGATCCAAAAGAACGGATCGGATGGATTGTTTCAAACGATGAAAATCGTCTGTACGTGCAGATTAGGATACCCGGACAGAAATATCAGCAAGTAATATTCAGAGAAGGTCTGACTCTGTATGTTGATACTTTGGGAAAGAAGAAAGAAGGTTGCTCGTTTCGGGTAAGAAATGTAATGAATGGAATGATGCCTGGAATGCGGAGGATGGAAAGAGGTGAATCCGTTGAGGCAAAGAGCGAGATGGGAGAGATGAATCCCATGGCAGGAGATGAATCCCCACGAAATGAAGTTGAGCGCAGAAGTTTAACTCCCCGTAACTTTGATGAGGCATTCTGGAAGTTCGGCACAGATGAGATGTTTATCAACATGAAGTTTGAAAAGACTGATTTTATCGCGAAATCATATATGGATCAAACCGGAGTACTTGTTTGTGTGATCGGAATTCCCTTAAAAGAGATCAATTATGTAAATAAATTGAATTCCCACAAACCGATGGAAATAGGACTGGAGCTGGGATCAAAAGATCAGATGAACGGATTAAAGGCTTTTGCTCGTGAAGGAGAACAAAATTCCGGTGGAATGAGAGGTGGCATGCGTGGCGGAATGGGCGGCGGCAGAGGCGGCATGGGGGGTGGCCCCGGTGGCGGTGAAGGCTTTGGAGGCGGTCCCGGAGGAGGTGGTCGTGAAGGAATGCGCGGACTCGGTGGTAATGCAAATACTACTCCGGAGACACTTTGGATTCGAACAGTATTGTGTGGTAATAAATAGGAATGTCTTTCCGATCAATTCATCCTTCTTTGATCTGATCGAAAGGATTTATGTTGCAATAAATTGCCGAAAAACGACATTGATCAACAGAGAAACGTATTAAGACATGCAATTCTTTTATCCGACAACGGCCTGGAGGCCTGACTTATGAGACTAATCTGAATTTGTAGCTTTTGTTATTAAATCCTGTGAAGAGGGTGCTATTTGTGAGAATCGACATACTTTTTGTAAGCGATAAGGACTCTTCTGTAGATCTCAGATTGAGGATAGATGGTATCCGGACTGAAGTAGGGATTGCAAAAGATTTTGAAACTGTCAAGATTGGCAGCCTTAATGCCTGTTAACTTCATAATGGTCGAATCGTTATAAACGATTCGGAGCTTATCCCAGTTGCTCAACTGTTGAGAAATCGATAATGCGTTTCTTTTATTCTTTTCCGTACGACTCAGGTAATAATGTGCAAAGCCGACAGGATTCAGTAGTGCTGCCAATAGCGGTGGTTTCTTACTGAAATCGTCGCTTCTCAAAGGAATGGGGGTTTTGGTAATGTTCGATTGAAATCCGAAGTCAATTGATTTTTGATTCGTTACAGAAACTTCTTTTAAACTGTAAGAAGTAGGTTTCATTTCGATTACCACCGTAGTATCGAGCGCAAATGACTTTCCCATCTTGAATACGGTTCGGTCATAACCCAGAACCGTGATGATGATGCTGTCACGAACCTGAATTGGTAACGTAAACCGTCCGTTTGCATCAGATGTTGTCCCTCCGTGGATTCTTAAGTTCACCAGGTTGGCATAAGGAACTGCTTTCCCATTGGACATATCGATCAATTGTCCGTGGACTGTGATTAAGCGTCTTGATTGTGCGTTCGATGACCAAACGCTTAATAGTAAGAATAACAGTATAATAAAGTTCTTTGTCAAGGCTCGTTAATTTTTGAATGAAATTATAATTTTAAATTAAATGACAGAAGAATCCGATAATCTTTAACAGCATTTTAACATTGCCTTGAAATTGAACGCTCTAATAAGTATTATTTTTCGAGTAGACGCATTATCATTAATTTTGAGGTTTAAAATCAATGAATCTGGAATGGATAAAAAAATAAAAATAATTGAGGCGGCTTGGGAGAACCGTGAATTGTTAAAAGATCGTTCTACCCAGGATTGCATACGTGAAGTCGTTGATATGCTCGATAAAGGGCTTGTCAGGGTCGCTGAAAAGATAAACGGGGAATGGGAAGTAAATCAGTGGGTGAAGAAAGCCGTTATCATGTATTTCCCAATACAGGGAATGGAAACCATTGAAGTCGGACCTTTTGAATTTCACGATAAGGTTGCCTTAAAAAAGAATTATAAAGAGTTGGGCGTAAGGGTCGTTCCTCATGCTGTAGCCCGGTATGGTTCGTTCCTTTCAAAGGGAGTCATCATGATGCCTTCTTATGTCAATATAGGTGCCTGGGTCGGTGAAAATACCATGGTTGATACCTGGGCAACGGTCGGTTCATGTGCTCAGATCGGTAAAAATGTTCATCTAAGCGGAGGAGTTGGTATTGGAGGTGTGTTAGAGCCTGCCGGTGCAAAACCCGTTATTATCGAAGACAATTGTTTTATTGGTTCCCGTTGTATTGTTGTTGAGGGCTGTCATGTAGGAGAAGGCGCCGTACTGGGAGCTAATACTGTTTTGACCAAATCAACTCATATTTTAGATGTTACAGGAGAAGAGGTTAAAGAATACCGGGGATATATTCCTCCCCGTTCTGTTGTTATTCCCGGTACACGTGCTAAAAAGTTCCCGGCAGGAGAATTCCAGGTTCCCTGTGCTCTCATCATCGGACAGCGGAAGGCTTCAACTGATATGAAGACTTCGTTGAATGATGCATTACGCGAATACGAGCTTTCTGTATAAGATCCCGGATCCGTTGGGTTGTACCCGAATGATTTCTCAGTTTTTCAGCAGAGCAACGTGGCTCTGTTCCGAAACCGGGAAGTGAATGTGCAGCCCGGCATTGCTTTTGAATAAATATTTTTTTTACCTGAAGGTCAATTTTCTAATTTGCAATTATGCGGATAGGGTTCGACGCTAAACGGGCGTTTTGTAACGAAGCAGGCTTAGGGAATTATAGTAGGAATCTGCTTAATGCGCTTTCCAAATATTACCCTGATAATAACTATTTCCTATTTACCCCTGATACCGGTAAATATCGTTTGTTTACCCCCGAGGGTAATATGCATCTGGTATTGCCCGGCATGAAGATCAGCCAGGTATTTCCTTCTGCATGGCGAAGCTTTGGGATCGGCTCTCTTTTGTTGCGAAAGAGAATAGACCTGTATCATGGATTAAGCCATGAACTGCCTTTCTTTATCGAAAATAGCGGGATTCCGGCTCTTGTGACCATTCATGACCTGATCTTTTTGCGCTATCCTCAATTTTATAAGCTCACGGATCGACAGATTTATGGGAATAAATTCAGACACGCCTGTAACAGGGCTTCCCGTATTATAGCTGTGAGTCAGCAAACCCGCAATGACCTGATCGAGTTTTGGAATATTGATCCGAACCGAATCGATGTCGTTTACCAAAGTTGTAATCCGATCTTTTACGAACGTGTTCCGGAGAGGGATAAAATCACGATCCGCGAACGTTATGAATTGCCCCGGGAGTTTATCCTTTCGGTAGGTGCTGTCGAACGCAGAAAAAACATCCTGACCCTGATCCGGGCGATGGAGGAATTTAATATTGATTATCCGTTGGTAATTGTGGGAAGGCCAACCGAATATATGAATGAAATTAAGAATTATCTGAAGGGAAAGAAAATAGGCGAAAGAGTCTATTTTGTACACCATGTGCCCACAATGGTACTCCCTGCTTTTTATCAAATGGCACGGGCTTTTGTGTACCCTTCCTTCTTCGAGGGGTTCGGAATCCCAATCATTGAAGCTTTGGCTTCGGGCACTCCGGTTATTACTTCCCGCGGAGGTTGTTTCCCTGAAGCAGGAGGTCCCGGAACTTTATATGTGGACCCGAATTCAGCCGAAGAATTAGCGGATTCATTGGAAAAGGTATTGCATAACGAAACTTTAAGGGCCCGGATGATTGCCGAAGGACAAGAGTACGCGATGAACTTTACAGAATCAAAGTTTGCAAGTGGAGTTATGGATTGTTATCGCCATACCTTACAAGAGCTGGGAAAACTTTGACCTCAATGACTTTCTGATTAAAGGTATATTCCTTCGAATACATTACTTTAATTCGAAGGAACATCCTATTTCCAAACAGACTAAGCCTAATGCTGTTGTTGATATCTTTTTATTTTCAAGAGATTTATACTGCTTTTTATCTCCTGCCGGATGCTATAGTCAACTTTTTTACTCTGTATTTTTAAATGATCCCTGCAAATTTTATTCTCATCGCTTTTAAAAAAAGAATACAAAGCAGAGAATTGTTAGGCCTTTTTAAGTCGGTTCGGTCTAAAATAGCTTCTTAAAATAAAGTGTGGGGAGTTCTTTTATTCGGAGGTTTTCACCCGATAACCATACTTTCAATAACCGTTCGGCAATAAAGCCATAGATGCGTTGGTGGTATTCACTATAACCGGTTATGTCGACCCGTTTCTCAAGTTCAAAGAGTATTTGAAACAGCCAGGTCATATAACGATCGAAAGACTCCTTTTTCATGACGAACATATTGCAGGCATAGATAGTCCGTCCTTGCATTACTTTGTCAAAAGCTTCGAGGTAGCCTGGTAATTGTTCGGCGATGATCTCTCTGACAATCAGTAAGTCGTTTTTGGGGCGGCGAATGGCATACTGCTCCATGATATTTCTCTTCAGAATTCGCTCAATGGGCAGAATGATATCATACCCCTGCTCCTGCATGAGACTTCTTATCTGATCCCCTTTTAAAATCAGCTCGCTTCCTTTTTTGAAATTGCGGACATAATGGATCCCGTGCCGCTTATATCCGGTGCCAATCAGATAAAACATCTTTTGGCGGATAGTCTGGCAAAGCGATAAGTCATCATTTTGAAAATAACGGCGATAATGGCTTAATCCGATAATTTTCGGAGAGGTATTCTTCCACATCCAGTAAAGGCCGGTAGTCTCACAGAACGTTTTATTCTTATCAGAGATGTGGATACCTTCGTTGTCACCTCTAAATCCCAAATCAACTGAAGAAAGCGCTTTCCCTACATGCAGGGGAAGATAGACCGGATCCTGGGTCAGAAATTCACTCTTTTTGTGATAGGCAACATAGACCTGAATGTCCTGATTACTCTGATTGTCCATTCTCAAGTATATTTTGTGCTGATTTTAGAGCCGATGCAATCACCTGGTCCATGTCGTAATATTTATATTCTCCAAGCCTTCCTCCAAAGACAACCTGAGAATCTGACTGAGCAAGCGATTTGTATTTTTCAAAGAGGAGAGAGTTCTTTTCATCATTGACCGGATAATAAGGTTCGTCTCCTATCTTCCAGTCTGAAGGATATTCCCAGGTTACAACCGTATCTTCCTGTTCTCCGAATTCGAAATGTTTGTGTTCAATAACACGGGTGAATGGAATCTCTTTCTCGGTATAGTTGATAACTGCGTTTCCCTGATAATTTGAGACTCCTTTCATGAACTTGTGGTCAAAGCGGAGGCTGCGATATTCGAGCGGGCCAAAACGATAGTCAAAGAACCGGTCGATCTCTCCCGTATAAATGATCTTTTTGGCAATTGACCGGAAATATTCTTTTTGATCGTTGAAGTCAGTATTTAAACGAACCTCTGTATCGCCAAGAAGAGCCTCAATGAGTTTGTTGTATCCACCGATGGGTATCCCCTGATAAGGATCGCGGAAATAGTTATTGTTGTATGTAAATCGAAATGGCAATCTGCGAATGATAAATGCAGGTAGTTCATTGGCATTGCGGCCCCATTGCTTTTCGGTATATCCTTTAATCAGCATCCGATAGATGTCATCGCCGGCCAGTGAAAGGGCCTGCTCTTCGAGATTCTGAGGCTCTATGCCTTTGTATTTGCTTCTTTGTTCTTCAATCTTTGCTTTCGCTTCATCAGGAGTGGCGGTTCCCCATAACTGATAAAAAGTATACATATTGAAAGGCAAACTGAAAAGCTTCCCCTGAAAATTGGCTAAAGGAGTATTGATATAGTTGTTGAATTCAACGAACTGATTCACATACTTCCATACTTCCTTGTTGCTGGTGTGGAAAATATGAGCGCCATATTTATGCACGTGAATGCCTTCTGTATTCTCACAAAATATATTTCCTGCGATGTGATCTCTTTTATCAATTACGAGGCATTTCTTTCCTGCAGCTTTTGCCTGTTGGGCAAATACGGCTCCGTATAGTCCTGCACCTACGATTAAATAGTCATACATAGTTAAAAGATATTAGGGGTATGATGCAAAAATAGGAAAAATGTATACCGTTTTGTTAACAGAAGTATATTAACTTATCAGTAGGTATCGTATAAATTGAAAAATAGTAATTTCGTCGAAGTCTTAAATTCATTAAAGAGCAATGTCTTTACAGGAAGAAGTAAAAAAAGCAGTACAGGTATTAAAGGATGGCGGAGTCATTCTTTATCCTACCGATACGATCTGGGGAATTGGGTGCGATGCGACCAATGCGGAAGCTGTTAAAAGAGTTTATGATCTGAAACAACGCGAGGACTCGAAGAGTATGCTTGTGTTGGTTGAGAATGCAGCCATGATTGATCGTTACGTGTCGGAAGTTCCCGATATTGCATGGGACTTAATTGAAGCAGCAACCAATCCGTTGACGATTATCTATTCAGGTGCAAAAAACCTGGCTCCTAATCTGATTGCTTCAGATGGCAGTGTAGGTATCAGGGTGACTTCTGAAGAGTTCTCGAAGCAGCTAATATTCCATTTTCGCAAACCTGTTGTTTCAACTTCTGCCAATATCAGCGGGAAGCCTTCTCCCCGTTGTTTTGACGAAATATCCGAAGAGATCTTAAATGCCGTGGATTTTGTAGTCGATTTCAGAAGAGAGGAAACAGACAACCCCGCGCCTTCGAGTATTATCAAACTGGAACCGGGAGGAGTCTTCAAGATAATAAGGCCATAGGAACAAGTGAGCAACACCCTATTTCATTCGTCCTTCAGACGTGGTTCAGATATGGTTCGTATATCGAAATTATAACTGAACCCTGTCTGAATCGGGAGCAAATGAGGGGTGAAATATAATTTTGCTATAATGATACTATTGTGGAGTTTGCTTCCGGCCCGGATTCTTTGCTTAAAGAGCATTAACTTACTTCGGGACAGTTGAGGGTAAGCTTCTCTTTTAGAGGTGAAGGAAAAAACAAAGGCGACCTGATTTTGTCAAGTCGCCTTCGTTTTATGGTGTAAGCTTATATTTACTCGGGTTTTACTTTTCCTGAACCTACGATACTTGAATCGATGCTCGGGTCACCTTTGTAGATTACATTCCCTGAACCTGCTATTTTTGCTTTCAGGCTGTTGAGTGCACATACATAACAGTTTCCAGAACCACTGATAAGAGCTTTCACTTCTTTAACCTTAAGTTGACTGGATCTGAATGTTCCTGATCCTGATTTTTTTATGCTGAGGCTTTCTGCCTGCTCTTTCCCTTCGATAATTATTTGCCCTGAGCCTGACATGTCAGCAGAAATCTTTTCGGAAGAGAGGTTTGTCAGTTTTAGGATACCGCTTCCGCTAACGGCAAGATCGATGATTCTCGCTGTAAGAGGCCCATCAACGGTAAGCTGTCCTGATCCGGAGATGTTTAATGCAGTGACTTCAGGAACGGTGATGTAAATAGTCAATTTCTTCTGATTAGAATCGCCCAAAAGCATCTCTTTGGTGCTACGACGGATTGTTAATTGCCTGTTGTTTACTTCGGTGATGACCTGTCCGATATCTTCGGTCTTCCCAACGATTTCTACACTTTGTTTGGTTCCTTGTTCAACATGAACTTCAGCCCATATTTTTAATGAGATCTCTGAAAACGGGCCGACATGACGTTCTTCTCTTTCTGCGTAAACCATCGTACTGATTGCAGTGAATAGGATGCACAGCATGAAAGTTATTTTTCCTCTGGTCATAACGTTTTTATTTAATGTGTTAATAATAGACGGTAATCCGGTTAGTTTGTTGTGGAAAAGAAAGAAAATTTAATCGTTTAGTGAGAGTATATCATTATCGCACTGAATTACAATACTATGGTTTTCTTCATCGATGCTTACAATCAGATTTTCGGAGAAGGGGATGAGAATCTCTTTCCCTTTCCGGTCGACCGATATTACGATGTTCCCGGAATAGTCGTTTACTTCGGTGATGCGACCAATCTCTCCTGCATTGACATCGGAAATCATAAAACCGGTCAGATAGTCGGGATCTTGTTGCTCATCTTCGGCTGTTATTTCATCGCAGCTGATATAAACATTGCATCCCATCAGTTTTTTCGCTTTTTCGGGAGAGTCAACATCATCGAGCGTGATGATAGCTGACGTTTGAGTCCTGAATGCCAACATTTCCTGATCGGGAAAGAAGGGGACCAGGAGACTGTCTATTTCAAGGAAAAAGACAGAGGCATTCTCGATGCTTTCATCGAATCCTTCCTTAAACTGAAGGATCATTTCACCGTCCAGTGCATATGGCTTTTGAATGAAGCCGACTTTAATGCATTTGTTTTTATCGATCGTTTCCATAGTAAGAGTACAAAAATAAAAAAAGCGGCAGATTTTTATCTACCGCTTTCATGTATCTGTTTGTAAAATTCCTGCAAATTTCAGAAACAGAATTAAGCTTCGGTGTTTGCTTCCGGCTGGTCTTCAGAAGCTTCTTCTGTTGCTTCTTCTGCCTGTGCTTCTGCTGCTACTGCTGCTTCTTCTGCCTGTTTTGCTGCGATTGCCGCTGCACGTTTGGCATTAACTTCCTTCTCAGCGTCAAGACGTTGTTTTAGGTCCGCGTCGGCAGCAGCTGTAATTTTATCCTGTTCTGCTGCTTTTTTAGAATCACGACTTTGAGCCCAAGCTGCATATCGTTTTTCTGCTTCTGCTTCATCAAAAGCGCCTTTTTTAACACCTTCTAAAAGGTGTTTTTTCATCATTACACCTTCTTTAGAAAGGATTGTACGAACTGTGTCAGTAGGTTGAGCACCAGTCATTACCCATTTTAAAGCTTTTTCAAAATCAAGGTCGATGGTAGCAGGATTAGTCACCGGGTTGAATGAACCGATTCTTTCGATGAACTTACCATCACGTGGTGCTCTGCTATCTGCTACAATAATGTAGTAGTATGGTCTTCTTTTGCGACCATGTCTGGCTAATCTGATTTTTGTTGCCATGCTTTAAATAAATTTTTAATTGGTATTTTCTACTATTCTAAGTAGTGGCGCAAAGATAAAATTTTCTTTTTAAATATAACGTGCACTAATTCTTTTTATTCGAATTGGTTAATGATGTTTTTATTTCTCTTTTAACCACTCTGAAGCTACCTTTTTAAAAGCGGCTTGTTCTGTCTCATCTGTTGCCGCCGGTTTATTAAGTCCGGTGCCAATTTGAAGATGATTCGGGTTTAGAGGCACAGTCGGATGATTAAGTTCTGACAGAAAGATATTGGTTTGTGTCCATACCGTCTGAACAACTCCCAGCAGGTGAACTGTTATCGGATAGGAAGAATCTCTTCTCATTTTTCGGATATAGTCAAGTTGTTTTAATCCGACATCCGATTTTTTCCAGGTACACGATACTACATCGAACCCTTTTAACGCGAAATAGGGGGCAGTCGGTTCCGGACGGTCGTAATGCCAGTCGCAGATAACAATGTCTTTAGGGATACGGTCAATGGCCGGATCAGTTCCGTTATAGCTGGCTTCCCAAAAACCGATTCCGGTTGTGTGTCCGTCCAAAAGGCGGTCTCCCCACATCCACATTCTTGCATTGCGGTCTGTGACATGGTCGTGAATCCTTTTTACTTCGTCTGCAAAAAGCTGTACCCTGTCTTTTCGATGACACCGCCGGCAGTCTTTGTGGCCGATGTAAATAACTTCATCCATTCCCGCATGAAATGCATCGGCATGGAATGCATCCATTACCTCATCGATCAGATCGAATAATACCTTATGCAGGTCGGGGTGTAACGGACAATAACTTTTGCAGTACAGACTGTCGGGATTGGGCCACTCGTACTTTTCGGGTAATTTAATATCCGGTGTTTCGTCAAACTGAGGATATACTTCCAGTAGTTTTCCAATCTTGGAAGCCCATGACTGATGTCCGAAAAGATTAATGAGCGGAATGATTTTAATTCCCATTCTACTGCATGTGTCGTATAAGATTTTTGCATCTGCTTTTCGGAACACGTCAGGATGTTGAAGCTCGGGGTGTGAGGTAAACTCGAAATTGTAATCAATTCGAAGAATCAACGTGTTTACTCCGGCAGGCGCAACTTCATTGACAATATATTTTAGGAAAGGCACCATGCCACTGTGTGTGGGAGCGGCTATGCAAAATCCCCTGACGGGCAAGGGTTGTGGCGATTGAGAATTCACTTTTGCTGAAAAAAGACAGTTTAGGAGCAGGGTGATAATTATGGCCGTTTTTTGCATTTGATGGTCTTTAATTTTTTAAAATGATTGAAAAATTGACGTGTTTTATAGTTTTATTCTTAATATAAAACACAGATTCTCTTTTTTTATTTCACTTACGATGATAAATACAAAAAGGTGTTGTTTTTTGAGTTTTGTAAAACTAAATTAGCGCGTGTTTTTATCCGGTCAAAAGTGCCGGATAAAATTAATCTTTTATTGACGCAACCTGTCATGCGACAGACGCATCTTAAAGATATTATTTTATCTAATTTTGAAACGCAATGAAAAAAGGAAAATTAATCGTCTTATTGTCCCTTTTTGCCGGAATGGCTCTTACCTCATGTTTGAGTTCTTCGGATACTACGAAGCAAATATCGGGGGACGCATCAATAGAGATAAAAGCAAATGTAGTAGGGCAGACCACGACTTATCTTTATGCTCCTACCTTTTATGTGCAGTCAACATTCGCTGCAACTAAAGCAATTGCATATCTGAAGAATGATCCGTCTGTAAGTTATAATCTGACTACGTTGAATGCAGGCGGTACTTTATGGAGCTATGTTCCTGCAAGTACTGAATATAAGGAAACTAAACCAACGGAAGGAGATTATATCTTCAAGGTTAAATTTACTGATGGAGATAGCCTGCTAACAACTGACCTTTTGTCGAGTAGTATTAT